>JBFMBH010000018.1 GCA_040755095.1 Thermodesulfobacteriota bacterium | reverse complement strand
GGGGGAAGAAAAACCAGGGAAGGTAAGGACGGAAGGGCGGGAAGAAGAACCTGCGGCCTTTTCAGCCGCCCAAGGCTGCCGACTTTCTCACCGGCAAAACCTGCGGGGTTTCAGGTCGGCGGTAATAGTCGCTCTTCCCGGACCAACCGACCGCTTTCCCGGAAAATGGACGGAATACCGGACTCCCACGACGTGAGCCGTTCACCGGGAGTGCCGGAAACGGGGGGCCGTCATGCCCCCACCCCGGCCCTCCCCCGCTGAGCACCCGCTGGGGGAGGGAGCGAACAAGCCCAAGGCAGAGGACCAGACGATACCCCAATGGGGGAGGGCAGCAAGGGAGAAGGGTCACGTCACGGCCGCTCGGAGGTTCCCTGGGAGGACCGCCCGACCACGCCCTTACGAGCCAACCGACCCCGCCGCCGGCAGGCCTCCAGCGCGCAGCTGCCGCACCTCCTCCACGGCTCCCCCCCCCAGCGCCCTGATCCGCCGTTGAAAAAGATTGCAGGGGCCGCTGAGCCATGCCGATACCATGAGTAAAGAGGTCGAGAAAAGGAGGAAGAAGGGAAGGCAAAAAACGGGCGTCCCAGAAACCGACCAAGGCCGGGCCTGCTACCCAAACGACCTCACCTCAAGGAGAGACGGCCATGGCAGTCTGGCGATTTGCAGTGGAAGGGGACACCGTGCACTACGGCGACCAGACGCGGCGCCGCCTGACCCACCGGGGCTGCAACGAGCCCTTCCGGGATCGTTACTGGTGCCCGAAGCGGCAGTGGTTCCAGAAGGAATGCTGCCCGTTCGCCAATCAGCGGGAGTGCGAGAACTTCGCCAGCATGTGCGGGGGGCTTTAGGCAAGCTAGACGATGCGGCTGAAGCTGCCAAGACCGCGGGCCTGGCTGCCAGCCGGCGGCAAACCGGGGCTGGGGCGGGGCGCCCCTGCCGGCGCAGGGGTCTCGGACCCCTCCTGGCCAGTCTCGACGCCCCCGGCGCCGTCCTCGGCCGATTGCCCCGCACCTCTGGCCTGTATCGCCTCCTGGCGGGCAGCCTGCTCCTCTCGCCTGAGGGCGTCGAGCTCCCCGTAGGCGGTCATCAGACGTTGGCCCGCCAGGGCCGCCACCCGCCGATCCTGCGCCGACGGATTGGCCGGGGCCAGGGCGGCCCGCCGGATGGTGAGCATCTTGGCGATGGTCCGCTGCGGGCTGCCCTCCGCCGAGGTGTCGATCCCCACCTCGCCTCCCACCGCGTAGTACCGGCCATCCGGACCCCGCACCCGCTGATAGTGGGCGCTGCTGGTGGCGTAGCCGCCGGCGGCCGCCAGATGCGCCCGCTCATGGGCCTTGACCTCGGTATCCCGGCGCCGGAGGGAGGCCACCGCCAGCTGCTCCCGGGCGGTCAGCACCTGGTCTTGGGCGGCCACGGCCGCCGTATCGCCAGACCCTGCAGCTTCGGCCGCCGTGCCGGTCTGGTCAGAGGCGCCGGCTGCCCCACCTGGGCTGCCGGTGGCCGGCCCGCCGCCGCCGGCACCTCCCCCCTGCCGGGCATAGGCCTGGGCCGCGCACAGCCGGCAGATGCCGCAGGCACAGCTCCGCACCTGCCCGCCCTGGGCCAGGGCTGGACGCACCTCGGCCCTGCCCAGCCGCACCTCAACATCCTGGGCTGCCGGCGCCTGTGCCTGGAAAAGCGCCGGCACCCGGGGCTGCCGCGCCGGGCTTGCCAGGTTGGCCAGTTCTGCCGGGCCGTTGCCTACAGCTTGGGTGGGCGGCATCAGGAATCCCCCTGCACCCGGGCATCCTGCCCCAGGACAGGGCCGGTCCGTGGCCCTTCATCAGGAATGGAATGTCCCAGCATACCATCTCGCCCCCGGCAAGGGGAGCAGGAAGACGGGCGCCCCCTCAGCCTCCAGCCTCGCGCCGCTCCTCCACAGGCACGAAGGGCCTGGCCTGGGGCCCGATATAGACCTGCCGTGGCCGGCCGAGCCTGGAGTTGGGGTCGTCCCACATCTCGATCCAGTGGGCGATCCAGCCTGGCAGCCGGCCCAGGGCAAACATCACCGGGAACATGTTGGTGGGGATCCCCAGGGCCCGGTAGATGATGCCGGAATAGAAGTCGACGTTGGGGTACAGGTGGCGGCTGATGAAGTACTCGTCCTTGAGGGCAATCTCTTCCAGCTCCTTGGCGATGTCCAGCAAGGGGTCATTGATCGCCAAGCTCGCCAGCAGCTCGTCGCAGGTGCGCTTGATGATCCTGGCCCGCGGGTCGGTGGTCTTGTACACCCGATGGCCGAAGCCGTAGAGGCGGAATTCGTCCTTGGGATCCTTGGCCTTCTCGACGAACTTCCGGTAATTGCCGCCCTCGGCATGGATCTGGGAGAGCATCTCCACCACCGCCTGGTTGGCGCCGCCGTGCAGCCGGCCCCACAGGGCACTGATGCCGGCAGAGATGGAGGCGTAGAGGTTGACCCGAGCGCTGCCCACCAGCCGCACCGCCGAGGTGGAGCAGTTCTGCTCGTGGTCGCCGTGGAGGATGAGGACCTTGTTCAGGGCATCCACCGCCTCCGGCCGGATCATGTAGGGCATGACCGGTGAATCGAACATCATGTTGAGGAAGTTGGCGCAATACGACAGATCATGGCGGGGATAGACCAGGGGATGGCCGATGCACTTCTTGTAGGAAAAGGCCGCGATGGTCCGCACCTTGGACAACAGCCTCGCCACCATGGAATCCAGGTTCTCCACCGGGTTTTCCGTCATCTCCGGATAGAACGAGGACAGCGTGTTGACCATGGAGGACAGGATGGCCATGGGGTGGGCATGGGCTGGGAAGCCGTCGAAGAAGTGGATCATGTCCTCATGGATGAGGGCATAGCGGCCCAGGAAGCCGGAGAAGAGATCCCGCTGCGCCTGGGTGGGCAGGGAGCCGTGCACCAGCAGATAGGCCACCTCCACAAAGGTGCAATGCTCGGCCAAGTCCTCCACCGCATAGCCCCGGTAGCGCAGGATGCCCTTTTCACCGTCCAGGTAGGTGATGGCGCTGGCGCAGGCGCCGGTGTTCATGAAGCCGCTGTCCAGGGTGATGTAGCCGGTCTTGCTCCGCAACGCACGGATATCGATGGCCTTTTCGCCCTCGGCGCCGATGATCACCGGTAGCCGGTAGACCTGCCCGCCCACATGGAGCTCCGCCTGTTCGTCCGTGATGTATCGATCCAGCATGGTGTCGCCTCGCCTCTGGTGCTCGGATGCCTCCCTGGCCGCAGCCGCTGAGCCAGGGGAAATACTTTAGTGGAAAGGCCCGATACGGGCAAGAAAAGAGATTGCTGCGGCGAGCGGTCCGGCTAGAATGGGGGCACCATGGTCGCCCCTGCCGCCTCTTCCCCAGCCGCCAGCCGCCTGGCCCAGCGCCTGCGCCTCCTGACCGAAGAGGTCACCGTCTACCCGGTGTCCTGCGAGAGGCTGGCTGCCGGCCGCTCGGATCTGGAGTGGCTGCGGGCGGTCCTGGCCGGCGGCGCCCGCATCGTCCAGCTCCGGGACAAGGAGGCCAGCAGCCGGCAGCTCTACGCCAAGGCCGAGGCCTTCCGGCGCCTGACCAGCGATGCCGGGGCGCTCTTCATCATCGACGACCGGCTGGATGTGGCCCTGGCTGTGGATGCCGACGGCATCCACCTGGGCGACCAGGACCTGCCGGCCGAGGCGGCCCGCCGGTTGGCCCCCGAGCTCATCATCGGCGTCTCCTGCCACAGCGGCGAGGATGTGGCCGCCGCCCTGGCCCAGGGCGCCTCGTATTACAACATCGGCCCCATCTTCCCCACCGCCACCAAGACGGGAGTGGCTCGCTCCGTGGGTCCCGAGGCGATCGAGGCCTGGTGCCGCCTGTCCCCCCTGCCGTTTACGGTGATGGGCGGCATCAAGCGCGACCACGTGCCGGAGCTGGTGCGCCGCGGTGCCCGCCGGTTGGCGGTGGTCACCGCCCTCACCCAGGCGCCGGACATCGAGGCCGAGACCCGGGCCCTGGTGGCCGCCATCCGTTCTGCCCTGGCGGCCCGGGCCGCTGGCGGCAGCAGCCGTGAGCCGGAGCCATGATGCCCAGCCTGGGCGAGCGGGTCGCCCACATCGAGCTTCTCATGCGCTACGCGGTGCCGGAGCAAGATCTTCCCCAGGCCCAGGCCCTGGTGGCCCGTTTCCGGGCCGATACCGTGGCCCTCCATCTCCTGCACGAGTTCTACAGCTATCTGCCGGAGGCGGTGGAGGACGCGGTGGTGGACCTGCGGCTGGCCGCCCGGCGGCGGGGCGTCTGCCTGCTCATGGCGCGCACGGCGGGCGGCCAGGCCTTCTTCTACTTGGTGTCCAGCGAGGGCGCCACCTTCCTGGGGCCGGCCGGTGCCGGCATCTGGGACCCGGAGGTCTTGCAGTACTTCCGGCTGCGGGAGCGGCCGGCCCTGGCCGGACTCGATACCCGGGCCGAGACCCTGCCCCCGTATCGGCCCATCGACGAGAGCCCGGAGATCTGCCCGGCCTGCGGGGTCTCGGCCGGCGACTGCCATGTCCTGGGCTGCCCGGTGGAGACCTGCCCCTGGTGCGGCGGCCAGCTCACCCGCTGCCCGTGCCGCTTCGAGCAACTGGATACCGCCGAGATCGCCGAGGAGGAGATCGGCGCCCTGGCCCGGCGGCTGGAGGCCCAGGGCCGCATCCCCTTCGACCCGGCCCGGGAGCGGCCCGGCTATCTGCAGGTTGGTGCCAGCGGCAAGCCGGTCAGCGGATCTTCTTGAGATACTGGTAGAACTCCGAATCCGGGGACAGAACCAGGGTGCTGTTGCCAGCCACCGTTTCCCGGTAGCTCTCCAGGGTGGTCAGAAAGGCGTAGAGATCCGGATCCCGGCTGTAGACCTCGCCGTAGATGCGGGTCGCCTCGGCATCGGCCTCGCCCCGGATCATCTGGGCGTCCCGGTTGGCGGTGGAGATGATCTCCTTGAGCTCCTTGTCCAGCCGGCCGAGGATGGCCGCCTTTTGGCCCTCGCCGTACGAGCGCTTCTCCGCCGCAATCCGCTTCCTCTCCGAGATCATCCGCTCGTAGACCTTGAGCCGCACGCTCTCGATGTAGTTGACCCTCTTGAAGAGCACGTCCAGAAGCTCGATGCCGTAAGACGGCGTGATCTTGGCCGCGGCCTCGTGGATCATGGCGGTGATCCTGTCCCGGCCAAAGGCGATCTCCTCGGTCACCTCCCCGCCCATGGCCTCCCGGGACCAGTCGGAGGAGCGGATGATCTCCACCAGATCGTTCTTGTTCACCAGATCCCGCACCGTGCCGTCGATGATGTCGTCGAGCAGGCTCTGGGCCCGGCTTTCGTTGTTGACCGCCTGCAGGAACCGCAAGGGATCGGCGATCCGCCAGCGGGCGGTCACCTCCAGGTAGACGAAGGTCTTGTCGTTGGTGGGGATCTGGTTGGGATCGCCGTCCCAGATCAGGATGCGGCGCTCGAAGTAGCGAACGTTCTGGATGAGGGGCAGCTTGAGCTGCAGCCCGGCCTCGACAATGGGCTTGCCCACCGGCCGGCCGAACTGCATGATCACCGCCTGCTGCCCCTCCCGGACCAGGAAGAAGGCATCCCAGGCCAGGGCCAGCAGCCCCACCACCACGGCAAGAAGAACGAAACGGATGCTCTTGGCCATGCTCGTGCCTCCGTGTGCCAGCCCTACGGCTGTTTCCGGCCTCGGGAAAGATCCAGGAAGGGCACCACCCCGCCCTGTTCCGCGTCCATCACGTAGATCTCTTTCACGTTTGGCAGCACGGCCCGCATGGTCTCCAGGTACATGCGCTTGCGGGTTACCTCCGGCGCCTGACGGTACTCCTCCAGGATGGACAGGAAACGGGCGGTCTCGCCCTGGGCGTTGTTGACCCGCTCGATGGCATAGCCCCGGGCCTCCTCCTGGAGCTGAGTGGCGGTGCCCCTGGCCTTAGGGATCTCCCGGTTGTAGGCCTCCTCCGCCTCGTTCACCAGGCGCTTCATGTCCTGATCGGCCTCGTTGACCTCGTTGAAGGCTGGCTTGACCCGCTCCGGCGGATTCACATCCTGGAGCTGCACGGTGACGATGTCGATCCCGCTTTCGAAGCGGTCGAGGGACTCTTGCATCTCCCGGGCCGTGGCCGCCGCCAGGATCTCCCGGTTGCTGAGCACGTAGTCGAAGTTGGCGTTGCCCATCACCCGGCGGATGACGGTCTCGGAGACATCCCGCACCGTCTGCCGGGGATCCCGGATCCGGAAGAGGTAGCTCATGGGGTCCCGGATCTTGTATTGAACGATCCACTCGGCATCGATGACGTTCTTGTCGCCGGTGAGCATGAGGGACTCGGGCTCAAAGCCGCCCTTCTCGTAGGTGGTCTGCTGCCCCGGGACCTTGGTGCGGAAGCCGAACTCCTCCTTCTGCACCTTCTCCACATCCACCTTGACCACCTCGTCCAGGTACGGGATCTTGAAGTTGAGCCCAGAGCTGGTCGTATGGGCGTAGCGGCCCAGGCGCAGCACCACCCCCCGCTCGCCAGGCTGCACGGTGTAGAAGGAAGACAGGGCGGCGTTCAACAGGAACAGCACCAGCAGGAAGGTCGCGACGCGGCCCAGACGGGAGGGCCCGCCAGGGCCCGCAGCCGGCCGCGGCCGGCTGCCTCCGGAGCCGTCACCGCCGCCGCCTGCACCGCGACCGGCAAAGGCCTCCCGGATCTGGTTCAGCAGGTTGGCGATGAGCTTCTCCAGGCTTGGGGGCCGTGGCCCCTGCCCCCATGGTGACTGCGGTTGTTCCCAGGCCATGCGCGTCTCCTTAAGGCGTTGCGTCCCACCGGCCCGCCAAGTCGGCGGCGCCCGCCACCGTCCCATGCCATTCCGGCTCGGCAGCCTTCCCTGAGATACAAGGGTCAGACGAGAAATGCAACCCCTGGCCTGGAACATGGCAGCGCCAGGCCGGGCGCAGCGGCCAGCGCCGTCAGCTGTTCCGGATGGCCAGCCACCAGGCCCCCACCACCACCGCCAGACTGGCGATCCCCAGGGCCCAGGCCACCGGACGGGGCAGACGAGCGGGTGGGCTGCCCGGCAGAACAGCAGCGGCCAGCCCCAGGAGAAGACCGGCGGCCAGGCCAAAGAGATGGGCACCCAGGTCGGTGTGCTCCCCCTCGGCGCCCAGCATGGCCAGAAGGGCCAAGGCGGCGGCCAACGGCAACAGCATCCCCCGCCAGGCCGCCCGCCGGCGACGCCAGAGCTCCTGGCCGGCCAGGATGCCCAGACCACCGAAGACGGCGGTGGAAAAGCCCACCGACAGATGGGGGCCCTGGCGGGCCAGCACGTTGGCGGCGTTGCCCAGCGCCCCGGAGAGGAGCACCAGGAAAAGGCCGAGGGCACTGCCCATCTGCCGGCACAGCAGGTGGATGATCACCCCGCCAATGAGCATGTTGCCCACCACATGCACCGGATCGGCGTGCAGGGTGAGGGCGGTGATCAGACGCCACCACTCGCCGTGGCTCAGGATGCGCTCCGACGCCACGGCGCCGATTCGAAACCAGATGGTATCAAGGGCCCAGGGGCCAGTGATCAGGTAGAAGCCGGCCAGGGCACCGGCGAGCAGAATGGTGGGCGGCCGTGGCGACAGGACCGGTACCGGCTCCTGGGCAGGGGGCGGCCAGGCCCGCTCCTCCTCCTCGAAACGGGCGATCTCGGCCCGGGCCCGGAAGGCCTCGGCAGCCGGCACAAAGAGGCCCCAGACCGCATGGTCCCGGTCGATGCGGTAGCTGATGCCGGCCGCCGACACCACCACGGCCAGGGTTTCCACCCGGCGCCGGCTGGGGGAGCGGATCACCGCCACCTCAATGCCGTCCGTCTGCTCGGAGGTGTCCAAATGATGGGGCTCCCGGAAATGCAGCTGGGGCTTTGCGCGAGGAGACGCCCCCGGTCGAAACCGGGTCCCGGGACCCACGACACACAAGATCGCCCCGCCCGGCTGATCAGGACAGGAGCGTTGACTGCTGGCGGAACCGGGAGGGAAACAGGAAAGGCCGAATGGAGAGGGAAAAGAGTGCTGGTGCCGAAGAGGAGACTTGAACTCCTACGGGGAGACCCCCACTAGACCCTGAACCTAGCGCGTCTACCAATTCCGCCACTTCGGCAACCACACGGCGGGAAACTTACCGACGGCGCCTGCACTTGTCAAGAACGTTCTTGGGGAAAAAACCTTTTGCAATGTTCGCCCCTTCCTCATAGAATAGGAGGCCTTTTTCCCTTGAGACCGCCGGGCGCCTCATTCCGCCTGTTCCAGCGGATCCTTGAGAACGTCGTAGTGAGCTCGTCCTGGGCTTTCTGTTCCTGAGCGAAGCCATCATCCTTCGCGATCCCTGCCAGGAGTCCGGGCCCGCAGCCTGGCCGCCGGCCCGCCCCTCCCTTCTGCCGGTTGGGAGGGCATGACAAGCCATGACCTTGGACCAGGACCACGACAACGTGAGCGAAGGCGGCCCCTGCCGGGAGGTGCGGTCGCAAGCCATCGAGTTTCGCCACCGGCTGCCGGAGGTCGTCGACCGCCTGGTGGACACCTGTTACTCCGGCCAGTGCTTCGAGCACGTGGGTGCCGAGCCCCTGCCCTCCCGGGCCAATGTCGTCGCCCTGGTGGAGGCGACCCGGGATATCCTCTTCCCGGGCTACTTTGGCACCCAGGGGGTGGATGCCGTCAACCTGCGCTACCGGCTGGGCCTTGAGATCTCGAGCCTTTTCGATCGACTGAGCGTCGAGATCACCAACGCCATCCGTCATGACTGCATCCGCTGCCATCTGCCCTGCCAGGAGTGCAGCGAGCAGGGCAAGGAGAAGGCCTATGCCTTCTTGCAGCGGCTGCCGGACCTCCGGGCCAGCCTGGCCACGGACGTCCGCGCCACCTACGAGGGGGACCCGGCAGCCAAAGGGGTGGACGAGATCATCTTCTGCTACCCCGGTGTCTTCGCCATCACCGTCTACCGGATCGCCCACGCCTTGCACGAGCTGTCAGTGCCGCTCCTGCCGCGGATCATGACCGAGTATGCCCACAGCGTCACCGGGGTCGACATCCATCCCGGGGCCGAGATCGGGCATTCCTTCTTCATCGACCACGGCACCGGGGTCGTGGTCGGCGAGACCACGGTCATCGGCAACCGGGTGAAGATCTACCAGGGGGTCACCCTGGGGGCCCTGGCCTTCAAGCGGGATGCCTCCGGTGCCCTGGAACGGGGCAGGAAGCGCCACCCCACCCTGGAGGATGACGTCACCGTCTACGCCGGCACCACCATCCTGGGGGGAGAGACGGTGATCGGCGCCGGCTCGGTGATCGGCGGCAATGTCTGGCTGACCCGCTCGGTGCCGCCAGGCACCAAGGTGCTGTTGAATCCCCCGGAGCTGATCCTCAAATCCCGCGGCGCTTGAGCTGGTCGCCGCCAGCACGAAGAGCTGCGGCAGCCTCAGTCCCTTCGCTATTCTGCAGTTCGTTTTTCAGGGCACGATCCCTTTTCCAAACCCTAGACCCGAACGAGGAGAAGACGCGCATGTCACGGAAGATGGTCACCATCGACGGCAACCAGGCCTGCACCCATGTGGCGTATGCCACCAACGAGATCATCACCATCTACCCCATCACCCCCTCGTCGCCCATGGCCGCCGAGGCGGATGCCAAGGCCACGGCCGGCCAGAAGAACCTCTGGGGGACCGTGCCCCTGGTCTCCCAGATGCAGTCCGAGGGCGGCGTGGCCGGCTCCCTGCACGGCTCCTTGACCACCGGCGCCCTGTGCACCACCTTCACGGCCTCCCAGGGCCTGCTCCTGATGCTGCCCAACATGTACAAGCTGGCCGGCGAGCTCACCCCCACGGTCTTCCACATCACCGCCCGCTCCCTGGCCTGCCAGGGCCTGTCCATCTTCGGCGACCACAGCGACGTCATGGCCGCCCGCCAGACCGGCTGGGGCATGCTGTGCTCCCAGAGCGTCCAGGAGTGCATGGACTTCGCTCTGGTGAGCCAGCAGGCCACCCTGAAATCCCGCATCCCCTTCATGCACTTCTTCGACGGCTTCAGGACCTCCCACGAGATCCAGAAGGTGGAGCAGCTGACCATGGATGACATGCGGGCGATGATCGACGACGAACTGGTGATCGCCCACCGCAGCCGGGGCCTGTGCCCGGACCGGCCGGCCATGCGCGGCACTGCCCAGAACCCGGACGTCTACTTCACCGGCCGCGAGACGGTGAACAGCTTCTACGCCCAGGTGCCCGGCATTGTCCAGGAGACCTTCGACCGCTTCGCCAAGCTCACCGGCCGCCAGTACCATCTCTTCGACTACCTGGGGGCCGAGGATGCCACCGACGTCATCGTCGCCATGGGCTCCGGCTGCGAGACGGTGGCTGCCACGGTGGAGCACTTGGTGGCCCAGGGTGCCAAGCTGGGTCTGGTCATCGTCCGCCTCTTCCGGCCCTTCGACGCCGCGGCCATGGTGGCGGCCCTGCCTGAGAGCGTGCAGCGGATCGCCGTTCTCGACCGCACCAAGGAGCCGGGCGCCGCGGGTGAGCCCTTGTATCAGGATGTACGCACCGCCATCGGCGAGGCCCAGGACAACGGCACCCTGGCCAAGGCCCCCCGGGTGGTCGGCGGTCGCTACGGTCTGGGCTCGGCGGAGCTCACGCCGGCCATGGTCAAGGCGGTCTTCGACAACCTGGCCAGCGATACGCCCAAGAGCCACTTCTGCGTCGGTCCCAACGACGACGTGGCCCTGACCAGCCTGGCCTACGACGAGGCGGCCTTCAACATCGAGGGCACCGGGGTCTACCGGGCGATGTTCTACGGCCTGGGCGCGGACGGCACGGTGGGTGCCAACAAGAACACCATCAAGATCATCGGCACCGAGACGGACAACAACGCGCAAGGCTACTTCGTCTACGACTCCAAAAAGTCCGGCTCGATCACCACCAGCCACCTGCGCTTCGGAAAGAGCCGGATCATCGCGCCTTATCTCATCAACAAGGCGAACTTCATCGCCTGCCACAACTTCACCTTCCTGGACAAGTACGACATGCTGTCCAACATCGAGGAAGGCGGCACCTTTCTCCTTACCACCGGCTTCAACAAGGACGAGGTCTGGCAGCACCTTCCCGCCGAGGTCCAGAAGCAGATCGTTGACAAGAAGCTCAGGTTCTACGTCATCGATGCCATCAGCCTCGCCGGCGCCATCGGTCTGGGTGCCCGCATCAACATGATCATGCAGACCGCCTTCTTCCTCATCTCCGGCATCCTCACCAAGGAAGAGGCGATCGCCTCCATCAAGACCGCCATCAAGAAAACCTACGGCACCAAGGGCGACAAGGTGGTGAACATGAACTACGCCGCTGTCGACGCGGCGGTGAGCAACATCCACGAGGTGGCGGTGCCGGCTACGATCAGCGGCCACCACCGGCCGGCCACCGTGCCGGCGGACGCCCCGGCCTTTGTCCGGGAGGTCACCGCCAAGATGATCGAGGGCAAGGGCAGCGAGATCAAGGTCTCCCAGATGCCGGCGGACGGCACCTGGCCCACCGCCACCACCCAGTACGAGAAGCGCAACATCGCGGTCACCGTGCCGGAGTGGGACCCGGAGGTCTGCATCCAGTGCGCCCAGTGCTCCCTGGTCTGCCCGCACTCGGTCATCCGCATGAAGATCGTGGACGCTGCCGACGTGGCGGGCGCGCCGGCCACCTTGAAGTCCGCGGATGCCAAGGGCAAAAAGTTCGAGGGCAAGAAGTGCGTCCTCCAGGTGGCCACCGAGGACTGCACCGGCTGCGCCAACTGCGTGGTCAACTGCCCGGCCTTTGCCAAGGATGCGGAGGGCAAGAGGACGGAGCACAAGGCCATCAACATGGTCAAGAACACGGAAGAGCTCCGGGAGCGGGAGGCGGCGAATTACAGATTCTTCCTGTCCCTGCCGGAGATGCCGTACGAGGAGATCGATCCGACCACCATCAAGGGCAGCCAGCTTCTGCGGCCGCTCTTCGAGTACTGCGGCGCCTGCGGCGGCTGCGGCGAGACCCCCTACATCAAGCTCGCCACCCAGCTCTTCGGCGACCGGATGATGATCGCCAACGCCACCGGCTGCTCCTCCATCTACGGCGGCAACCTGCCCACCACCCCGTACTGCGTGCGGGCCGACGGCCGGGGACCGGTGTGGGCCAACTCGCTCTTCGAGGACAACGCGGAGTTCGGCCTCGGCATGCGCCAGACCGCCAACAAGTTCCGTGCCATGGCCGAGGAGCTCCTGGGCGAGCTGACCACCGCCGGCAGCCTGGATGCAGCCATGGTGGCGGAGATCCTCTCGGCGCCCCAGGCCACCCGGACCGAGATCGAGGCCCAGCGGGGCCGGGTTGCCGCCCTCAAGGACAAGCTGGCCGGCCTCGATAGCGGCACCGCCAAGCGCCTGGCCGCCATCGCTGACTACCTGGTCAAGAAATCGGTCTGGATCATCGGCGGAGACGGCTGGGCCTACGACATCGGCTACGGTGGCCTCGATCACGTGCTCGCCTCCGGCGAGAACGTCAACGTCCTCATTCTCGACACCGAGGTCTACTCCAACACCGGCGGCCAGATGTCCAAGTCCACCCCCCGGGCTGCCACCGCCCAGTTTGCCGCCGGCGGCAAAAAGATGCCCAAGAAGGACATCGGGATGATCTTCGCCACCTACGGTAACGTCTATGTGGCCAAGGTCTCCATGGGCGCCAACCCGGGCCAGGTGGTGAAGGCCATGAACGAGGCCGAGGCCTACAACGGCCCCTCCCTCATCATCGCCTATGCCCACTGCATCAACCACGGCATCGACATGACCCAGGGTCTGGAGCAGCAGAAGAAGGCGGTGGCCTGCGGCCACTGGCCGCTCTACCGTTTCAACCCGGAGCTGGAGGCGGCGGGCAAGAACCCCTTGACCATCGACTCCAAGGCGCCGTCCATGCCCTTCGCCGACTACGCCAAGGCCGAGAACCGCTACCGGGCCCTGCGCCTCTCCAACCCGACCATGGCCGACGAGCTCATGGCCATGGCCCAGCGGGACGTGGAGCGCTCCTGGCAGGCCCTGGTCAGCCGGCAGGCTGCCCTGGAGCCCAAGAAGGAGGGTTGATCCCGCCCCCAAATGAAGCCAGGCCGGCGGCAATTGCCGCCGGCCTGGCTTCATCATCCCGATCCCCCGCCCCGCCCCGCTTCCCCCACCTCGGGGACGCCGTGCTTCTCCTGATCTTCGGCTCGTCAGCCCGCTGGCCGGGCTGCCTTCCGGATCACCGCAGCCTTTGCGCCGGGGGTCGCGGCGGCACCGCTCTTTGCCCCCAGCCATCAAGAAGCAAAGAGGGAGCCGCCATCCCGCCAGCTGGTCACCTGCATCCCCTTGTGGCGATAGGTCTCCGCGCCCCCGTAGACCAGGGTGGGATGAAGGGCCGTCGAGCCGGCAAGGGCCTGCCACCTCTCCAGCCCAACAAAGAAATCCCGATTCACCGTCTTGCCGGACTTGATCTCCACCGGCATCAGCCGGTCGCCCAGCTCCACAATGACGTCAACCTCATTGCCGTTGCTGTCGCGCCAGAAATACAGGCCGCCGGACTCGCCGAGATTGCGTCGCGATTTGACCAGCTCGGCAAGAACCATGGTCTCGAACAGCGCTCCCCGCAAGGGATGATTCGCCAGCTGGGTGGTGGTGCGGATGCCCAGCAGCCAGCTGGCGAGGCCAGTGTCGAGAAAATAGAGCTTGGGCATCTTGACCAGCCGCTTGTTGAAGCTGACGTGGTGGGGCCGCAACAGCCACACCAGATAGCTGGCCTCCAGGACCGAGAGCCACGATTTGACGGTGTTGTGGGTGATACCGCATTCCGTGGCCAGGGAGGAGAGGTTGAGCAGGTGACCGGTCCTGCCGGCGCACAAGCGCACGAAGCGTTGAAAAGCCCCCAGATCGTGCACGTTGAGCAGCTGCCGAACGTCTCGCTCCACATAGGCAGCCACATAGGCGGAAAACCATGCTGCCGGTGTCACTGGCCGGTCATAGAGTGGTGGGTAGCAGCCAGAGAGAATCAGCGTATCGGCATCGGACGGCAGCTTGTCCGCCCGCGCCAGTTCCGGCAGGGAGAAGGGCAACAGCTCCATGAAGGCGGTGCGACCGGCCAGGGATTGGCTGATGCCGGACATGAGCCCCAGCTGCTGGGAACCGGTCAGGATGAAAAGACCCAGACGGCCTTCGCCATCCAGGCGGGTCTGGAGATAGGAGAAAAGCTCGGGGCAACGCTGCAGCTCATCGAGCACGCCACCATCAGGAAAACGCTCCAGGAAGGTCCGCGGATCGTCCTGGGCAAACTGGCGCAGATCCGGCTCCTCCAGTGACGCATAGGGCCGATCGGCGAAGATGGCCTTGGCCAGGGTGGTCTTGCCCGATTGTCGGGGCCCGGTCAGGGTGACGGCCGGAAAGCCTTGCAGCAAGGCGCGGATGGTCGGGTCGCAGTCCCGGGGGATCATGTCGGGAGCCTAGCCGCAACTTATGCAATCTGTCAAAACATTTTCCATTCCACATAAGAACAGGGCCGACACGATTCCCCAGCAGCCCGGTGGGGTGCCGGGGCCCAAGCCTTCAACCGGAGCGCTTCGGCAGCATGTGCACCTTCTTGAGGTAGCCGGCCACCTTGGCGAAATGGGCCTGGGACATGGCCAGGAACTTCACGCCCATGCCGTCCTCCGGGGTGCCGTTCTGCCGCAGCCAGCGCACCTCGGCCTCGGCCTCCACCATCTCGCCGCTGTCCGGCAGGTTGAACTCCACATAGAGATGCTCACCCCGGGCCAGGAGCCGGTCGGTGTGGAGAAAGAGCCCGCCGACGCCGATGTCGGCGGTGAAGGCGGATCTGAACTCGGTGTCGCTGCCAAAGGTGACCTTGAGCTTCACGTTGGCCCTGCCGGTGTCCCGCCGCTCGATCTCCATCGCTGGTCTGCCTCCCTGGATGTTGGTCTCTCTCCTCGGCTCGGGGACGCCACCAGGGAGGTGGCGGCCGGCGAGCCTGCCCTGATCGGGGCCTTGCGGCCGTGCTACGCGAAGACGATACGGGCGAAGCGCCGTTTGCCCACCTTGAGCACCAGCTCACCGGCCGCGGCCACCCCGTGCTCCGGATCCCCCACGCGCCGATCGTCGATGGAGACCGCCCCCTGCTCGATGAGGCGTCGGGCCTCGGAGGTGCTGGCCACGAGACCGGCATCGAGCAGCAGGCGCGGCAGCCGGATCGGCTCCAGACCGGCAGGGAATCGCCTCTCCGGCATCTGGTCCGGCAGCCGGTGCTGCTGGAAGAGACGCTGGAAATGGGCCTGGGCGGCCGCGGCCTCCTCCGGGCCGTGGAAGCGGCCGGCCAGCTCCCGGGCCAGTTGCTCCTTGGCGGCCTTGGGGTGGAGGCCGCCGGCCGCCACCTGCTGCCGCAAGCCCTCGACCTCGTGGGCGGGCAGGTCACTGAGCAGCTCGTAGTAGCGGAACATCAAGGGATCGGAGATGGACATCACCTTGCCGAAGATCTCGGCAGCCGGCTCGGTGATGCCGATGTAGTTGCCCAGGGACTTGCTCATCTTGTTGACCCCGTCCAGACCCTCCAGGAGGGGCATGGTGATCACCACCTGGGGCGCTTGGCCCCAGGCCCGCTGGACATCCCGGCCGGTGAGAAGGTTGAAGAGCTGATCGGTGCCGCCCAGCTCCACGTCCGCCGCAAGGGCCACCGAGTCGTAGCCCTGCACCAGGGGGTAGAGGAACTCGTGGATGGAAATGGGCTGGCTGCCCTGGAAGCGGAGCCGGAAATCCTCCCGCTCCAGCATCCGGGCCACGGTGAGCTGAGAGGCCAGGCGCACGAAGTCGTAGGCAGAAAGCTTCTCCAGCCAGGCGCTGTTGAAGACCACCTCGGTGCGCTCCGGATCGAGGATCTTGAAGATCTGCTCCTTGTAGGTCTCGGCATTCCTGGCCACGTCGGCCCGGGTCAAGGCCTTTCTCGTTTCCGACTTGCCGGTGGGGTCGCCGATCATGCCGGTGAAGTCACCGATCAGAAACAGCACCTGATGGCCCAGCTCCTGGAAGTGGCGCATCTTCTGGACCAGCACCGTATGGCCCAGGTGGAGGTCCGGGGCGGTGGGGTCGAAGCCGGCCTTGACCCGCAGGGGCCGACCAGTGGCCTGGCTTTGCCGGAGCTTTTCCACCAGCTCCGGCCGGGAGACGATGTCCACGGCGCCCCGCTCAATGAGGGCCAGCTGCTCGTCGATGGTGAGGGGGGAGACGGCCATGGGCGATTCCTTGGCAGGGCCTGGTTGAGGAGGCTACTTGGCGATGTCCACGGCCCGGGTCTCCCGGATCACGGTGACCCGGATTTGGCCAGGGTAGGTCAGCTCGTTTTCGACCTTGCGGGCGATGTCCCGGGACAGCAGCACCGCATCGGCGTCGGAGATCTTCTCGCTGTTGACCATGATCCGCAGCTCCCGGCCGGCCTGGATGGCGAAAGACTTGCTGACCCCCTTGAAGGAATTGGCCACCCGCTCCAGGTCCTGGAGGCGCTTGACATAGGTCTCCAGCATCTCCTTGCGCGCCCCGGGCCGAGCGCCGGACAGGGCGTCCGCCGCCTGGACCAGCACGTCCACCACGCCCTCCGGCGGCACCTCCTCGTGGTGGGCGGCGATGGCGTTGACCACCTTGGGGGATTCACCGTACTTCCGGGCCAGATCCGCGCCAATGGCCGCATGAGACCCCTCCACCTCGTGGTCTACCGCCTTGCCGATGTCGTGCAGCAGCCCGGCCCGCTTGGCCTGTTTGACATTGAGGCCCAGCTCGGCGGCCATGATGCCGGCCAGGAAGGCCACCTCCAAGGAATGCTGGAGCACGTTCTGGCCATAGCTGGTCCGGTACTTGAGGCGGCCCAAAAGCTTGATCAGCTCCACGTGCAGGCCATGGGCGCCGACATCGAAGGTGGCCTGCTCTCCGGCCTCGCGGATGGAGACCTCCAGCTCCTGGGAGACCTTCTCCACAATCTCCTCGATGCGGGCTGGGTGGATGCGGCCATCGGCAATGAGCCGCTCCAAAGCCAGACGGGCCACCTCCCGCCGCACCGGATTGAAGCCGGAAAGGATCACCGCCTCCGGGGTATCGTCGATGATGAGGTCGATGCCGGTGGCCGCCTCCAGGGTGCGGATATTGCGGCCCTCCCGCCCGATGATCCGGCCCTTCATCTCCTCGTTGGGCAGGGGCACCACCGAAACCGTCTTCTCGGCGACATAGTCCCCGGCATAGCGGCTCACGGCCAGGCCGATGAGCTCCTTGGCCTTGCGATCCGCCTGGATCCGGGTCTCGTTCTCGATGCGCACCAGGGCCTTGGCGGCGTCCATGCGCGCCTCGCTCTCGATGCTTTCGGTCAGAAGCCTCTTGGCGTCCTCCTGGGAGATGCCAGCCAGCCGCTCCAGCTCGAAGCGCTGCTCCTCGATCTGGGCGTCCAGGCGCTTCTTGCGCTCCTCCACCTCCGCCTCCAGGCGGCCGAAGCCCTGCTCCCGCTTGAGGAGCTCCATCTCCCGCTGGTCCAGCAGATCGATCTTGCGCTCGATCTGCTCCAGCCGCTGGGACAGCCGCCGCTCCTCCTCCTGCACCTCGGCCTTGCGGGCCTTGATCTCCCGCTCCGCCTCCAGCTTGATACCCAGGGCCTCGTCCTTGGCGGCCAGGCCTGCCTCCCTCTTGAGGCGCTCCGCCTCGGCCAGGGCATCCTCAATGAGCTTGCGGCCCTGCTCCTCCAGATTGCGGTGGCGATTATCCACCAGGCGCTTCCACAGGAACGCGCCGACGGCCATACCGACGGCGATCCCCAGAATGACCAAGAGCACGGTGCCGACCGATATCTGCACGGAGGTTTCCTCCTGGGACGAAGGGGTGCGGCCAAACACTGGACCGGCCGGGCCGGAATCCGGGCTTGCGGCAACAAAGGCCACTGCCGGGGCCGCACGTGAAAGCAGGGTGACCGCGAGGGTGGGCAGGCGCGTCACGGAGCCGGTGCAAACCGGTCCGCCACGGAGGGGGGAGGCGACGAGGGTGGAAGATAAGGGCTGCGGCCGCGCTGGGTGGACGACTACCGATCCTGGATCAACGCCTCGTCGGGCGGCAGCCGCCCCAGCTCACCGGCGAGCCCCGCTCCGGCCACCGGCCGATGAAAGGTCGCTGGTGCGGGACCGACCGACATGTTGTCGAAGCTGTTCTCCGTGCGCATCGGAATCCGTTTCCTACGAGCGTCTATGTCCACCCGACCTGTTCGGGATCCCATGCCGCAGCGTGCCGCGGCCCAGGTTAGCTTGTCCAACGTCCTTAGTCCAAGGCCCTGAGGCGCCACCAGCTCGCACCCGGGCACGGTCTTCCGGTACTCCCTGTCAACTCCCGCCCCGGCTGCACCCGCCGGGCACTGTCACCACATGCCGGGGGTCCCGCGCCGCCGGCAGCTTCCAAAGGAATTCTGGGTGTATCGTGAAGGACGCCCCCAGTGGGGTGCCGTCCGTAATGCAAAATCCCCCGCCAATGCCGTGTCGTAGCGTACTATTGAACCTAACCGGAGTTAGGTGGGGATCCTATGAGTCCCGCAGGCCTGCCGATCGACTCGGCAAGCCATTGGCACCCAGGAAAGACCCCCTTCATAGTCATGTTGGCTCAAAATGATCGCTCCGATCACAAACACAGCAGGGGAACCCCTGTCAGGACAGACCCTCTTCCACCTTGGCGGCCACCTGGGCTGCCCACCGGTTGACCCGTTCCTGATACTGCTCGAAATCCCGCCGCAGGCGGATGTACTGATCAGCCATGTTCAGACTGGCCAGGACGGCCACCTTGTTGGCTGGCAGGCCGGCGGCTCGCCCCTGGGTGAAGGCCTCGAACTGGCTTCGCACGAGCTGGAGGATCTCCTGGACGTCCTCTTCCGGCGCACTGGTGTAAAGAGGAAACTCCTGCCCGAGAACCACAAACTTGACCAGTCGCTCCAACCTGCCTCACCACGGGCCTGCCAGGCCGCCCGCCGCTCCTGGGAATTCATCGAGGCCGCACCCCCCTGGGCCGCCTCCCGCTCACCGCTCCTCGGCCAAAGAAAACAACCGCGACGGCTCGGTCGAGCTCGGCCGCGGCACTGCCACCGCCGCCACCTCCTCCGCCTCGCCGGCCATCTCGTCACCCAGCTCGCTGTGCTCCCAGTCTTCCATTCGGCGCAACAGGCCGCTGACCCGACTGTGCACCACATTACGCTCATCCCGCAATGCGGCCAGCGCCTCCCCCTGCTCGGCGATCAGGCGCTCTTTGTCTTCCAGCCGCCGGACGAGGGCAGCCCGCTCCTCCTTGAGCTCGCGGCAGGCAGCCAGGAGCCTATCCACAAACTGCTCCAGCCTAACCAATGCCTCCTGGTTCTCCATAAGCCTTCTCCTTGGATCGAGGCTGGCGGCAGTCCACATCCAGCCCATATCAGCCAGCAGGGGCAACAGCCAAGCTGCCCGGCTTCCGCGCGGCCACCCCCTGATTTCAGGGCGTACTATACTCAGGCGGGAAGAGCTTAGTCAAGGGGTTTCTCCCGCGCACCCGCCGGGGACCCCATCAAAAAAGAACTGAAAAAACAACTTGTTAATGCCTAGGCCGATCGGCCCGTCTGGTGGTGACAGCGGCGGGCTCAGAGGTTGTTTCCAGCCGGCAGGCCCGGTGGAACGGTGGCGCCGGCCGGCAGCTGGCAGTCGACGAGATGGTTGAAGGGGCCGACCCGCACCCCGTCACCCAGACGACAACGCTCCAGAACCAGAAAAGGTCCCAGATGGCAGCCACGGCCGATCGTGGCCGGCCCCTTGAGGAGGACCTGCGGCTCAAGCACGGTATCCGGCCCGATAGCCACCTCCCCCTGGATCCACACCGTGGCGGGATCCGCCATGGTGACGCCGGCTGCCATGTGCTGCCGGTTCAGGCGCTCCTGAAGCACCCGGCCGGCCTGGGCCAGCTCCCGTCGGGAATTCACCCCCAGGACCTCCATGGGGTCGGCGCAGGGGAAGGTGTCCACCCTGCCGCCCCCGGCCGTAGCCTGGCTGACGATGTCGGTCAGATAGACCTCACCCTGGCTGTTATCGGTGCCCACCCTGGCCAAGGCGGCGAAGAGGAAGGCGGTGTCCGCGCAGTAGATGCCGGCGTTGATCGTGCGGATGCGACGCTCCTCCGGGCTGGCGTCCTTCTCCTCGACGATGCGGCACACCGCCCCGCCGGCCGTGTGCACGATCCGGCCGTAGCCAAAGGGCTCGGCCAGCTCGGTGGTCATGAGCGTCACCAGAGGCCGGCGCTCCTGGTGCTGGGCCAGAAAGGCCTTGAGGGTCTCGGTGCGGATGAGCGGGGTGTCCCCGCACAGGATCAGGGTGAGGCCGCCCTCTCGCCCCAGGACCGGCTCGGCACACAAGACTGCGTGACCGGTGCCGTTCTGGCGCTCCTGAAGCACGAAGGCCAGGTTCCGGCCGGCCAGCGCCTCTTGCACCCGATCCGCCTGGTGGCCCACCACCACCGCCAGGCCGGCCAGCTCCAAACCGTTCACGGCGGCAAGGACATGCTCCAGCATGGGCTTGCCCCAGATGGGGTGCAAGACCTTGGCCAGATCCGACTTCATGCGCGTTCCCTTGCCGGCGGCAAGGATCAGTCCCCGGACCGGGAGTGAGGCCTTCATCGCATATCCTCCTGCAGTTGACGGCACCAGACTCCCCCCGCGACTCGGCAGGCCTGGCTGGTGCACCCGGCCCGGCATTCTAGCAAAGGGGTCTGCCATTGCAAGCCGCTTTCCGTCCGGGCCGCCTGCCGCAAGGACTTCTCAAGCAGGGCCCCCTTTCGCTATCATGGGGGATGCCATGCCAACCCCAGGCACCCGCCACCCCAGGACCTCATCCCGTGGAGGATACTCGATGTCCAGCCCCGCCCAGCCTGCCCCAGGACCTGCTGTCCGAGAGCCTGCCTTGTCCCGTCGCGACTTTCTTGCTGCCACCGGCAGCCTGGCCCTGGCCGCCGGACTGCCGGCCAGCCGTCTGTGGGCCACCCCCGTCAAGCCCCGGGAGGTGAGCATCGGCCTCTTCGGGCCATCCCACTGTGCCGCGCCCTTTGTCTTCACCCGGACGAAGGGACTGTTCGAGCGCCGCCAGCTTGCCGTCAACCTGGTGAACTATCCCGCCATGCCCCTCATCGCCAAGGATCTCATCGCCGGCACGCTGGATTTCGGGCAGCTCATCGTGCCGCTGGCCTTCGCTATCCACACCGGCGCCAAGCCGTTCGAGCAGGCGACGCCCCTGGTCATCCCCCAGGTGGGCGGCACCAACGGCGCGGCGCTCATGGTCGCCAAGGCCTCCAACATCAAGGCCCCCGGCGACTTCATGGGCAAGACCCTGTCCAACCACAGCAAGCTGAGCGTGCATTACCTCCTCAACATGATGTTTCTGGAGATGCAGGGCCTGGACTGGACCCGGGATGTCAACTTCCGGATCATCGAGCTGGACGACAGCATCGAGGCCATGCAGCGGGGCGACGTGGACAGCTTCGTCATGCCCGAGCCCAAGAATGCGGTGGTGGAGGCCAAGGGGATCGGCACGGCCTACATGTTCTCCAAGTACCTGTGGCCCAACCACCCCTGCTGCGCCCTGGTCACCCGGCGGCAGTTCTTCGAGGACCACCGGGAGCTGGTCACGGATGTCACCCGGGCCACCACCGAAGGAGGGCTTGTCGCCAACGAGGCCAGCAACCGGGAGGAGCTGGTGGACCTCCTGCGCGCCAGCTCCGACTTCCGCTACGACCAGGTGCCGAAGCCGGTGCTCCAGGCCGCCTTCACCCCCGGCCGCTCCGACTTCTTCCCCTTCCCCTTCCAGAGCTCGGCCCGGGTGATCATCGAGATCATGAAGCGCTACGGCCTCCTGGCGGCAGACATCGACGAGGCGAAGCTGGCCGCCGAGGTTTTCCTGTCCGATCTGTCCCGGTCGGTGCTGACCGATCTCGGCGTCCAGGCACCGGCAACCAACTTCCGGCCGGAGAAGATCCTGGGCAAGCTCAAGGAATACGGGGCCTGATGGCTAACCCTCTGGGCAGCCGCTTCACCAACAAGATCCTGGTGTGCATCGTCACACCGGTGCTGCTGGTGTGCGCCCTCCTGGGCTCGTACTTTCTCTACCGGATTGATACCGACTCCCGCCGGCGCATCGAGGAGAAGGCGGTGTCCGTGAACCGCCTCCTGGCGCGGATCAGCGCTGTGCCCATCCTCACCTACGACTACTGGTCCCTGGAGGAATATGTGCACGATATCCTCCAGGACCAGGAGATCGTCTACGCGGTGATCCTGGACCGGGAAGGCCACCCCCTCACCAGGAGCAGCGGGCGGCCGGCCGACCTGGACCCGGCCTCGGTCAAGGTCTACCGCAGCCAGATCCTCCACAACGACCACCCCATCGGCCGCGTCGAGACCGGCATCTCGACGCGGCGGTACAAGGGCGAGATCCGCCACGATCTCGTCTTCCTGGGCACCAGCTTCCTGGCCTGCCTGGCCCTGGTCTTGCTGGTCTCTCTCCTCCTCTCCCGGGCAATCACCCGGCCCATCCATCATATCGTCCTCCAGATGCGCCGCACCGGCCAGGGGGATTTCACCGCCCGCGCCCAGGTGGCAAGCCGCGACGAGATCGGGCTCCTGGCTGACGGCTTCAACAGCATGCTGGAGCAGATCGAGCACCGGGATGCCGAGCTGGACGGCTACCGGGAGAGCCTGGAGAAGCAGGTGGCAGCCCGCACCGCCGCTCTGGACGCCACCACCCGGGAGCTGGCCGCGGAGCTCGCGGCCCGCCGCCAGTCCGAGGACGCCCTGCGCCGCTCCGAGGCCTTTACCCGTACTGTCCTCGACAGCATGCAAGATGCCATCGCCATCATCGATGCCCGCACCTTCGTCATTGTCGACGCCAACCGGGTCTTTTACGATCACTACGCCCAGGAAGAAGGGCAGCAGGTCCTGGGTCGCACCTGCCACGAGGTCACCCACGGCAGCGTCATCCCGTGTGGCCCCCCCGACCACCGGTGCCCTTTGAGCGAAACCCTGGCCTCCGGCGGCCACGCCCGGGCCGAGCATGTGCACCGGGTTCGCAACGGCCAGGCGGTCTACACCGAGGTCGCCACCTCCCCCATCCGGGAGGAGGACGGCGCCATCGCCCGGGTGGTCCATGTCTGCCGGGACATCACCCGGCGCCGCCTGGCCCAGGAGGAGCTGATCGCCGCCCGCCAGGCCGCCGAGGAGGCCAGCCGCCTCAAGTCCGAATTCCTGGCCAACATGAGCCACGAGATCCGCACGCCCATGAACGGCATCATCGGCATGACGGAGCTGGCCCTGGCCACCGAGCTGGACGAGGAGCAGCGGGACTACCTGGTCACCGTGCAGCGCAGTGCCCAGTCCCTCCTGGAGATCATCAACGACATCCTGGACTTCTCCAAGATCGAGGCTGGCAAGCTCAGCCTCGACATCATCGACTTCAACCTGCGGCTGACCATGGAGGGGGTGGCGGAGACCCTGGCTCCTCAGGCCTCGGCCAAGGGTCTGGAGCTGGCCTGTCTGGTGCACCACGAGGTGCCCTGCCTGCTCCGGGGGGATTCCGGCCGCCTCCGCCAGATCCTGCTCAACCTGGGGGGCAACGCGGTGAAGTTCACCGGCCGGGGCGAGGTGATCCTGCGGGCCGAGCTGGTGGACGAAACGGCGGAGAAGGCCACGGTACGCCTGTCGGTGAGCGATACCGGCGTCGGCATCTCCCGGGAGAAGCAGGCCGTGATCTTCGAGGCCTTCACCCAGGCCGACGGCTCCACCACCCGGGTCTTCGGCGGCACCGGTCTGGGCCTGTCCATCTCCCGCCGGCTGGTGGAGATGATGGGCGGCCGCATCGGTGTCGACAGCGAGGAGGGACAGGGCAGCACCTTCTGGCTCACCGTGACGCTGCCCAAACAGCCCCTGGCGGCCGCCACCCTCGACACGGCGCCGGTGGACATCCGGGGCATGAAGGCCCTGGTGGTGGACGACAACGATACCAACCGCAGCATCCTGGCCAAGATGCTGGAGGGGTTCGGCTGCCGGCCGCTGGCGGTGGCCTCCGGCGCCGAGGCCATCAACATGCTCAAGATGGCGGCCGCCGCCGGCGCCCCTTACCGTTTCGTTCTGCTGGACATGCAGATGCCGGGCATGGATGGCGAGCACGCCACCATCATCATCAAGAGCACCCCGGAGATCCGGGACACCGCCATCATCATCCTCACCTCCCTGGGCCAGCGGGGGGACGTGGCCCGGCTCCGCAGCCATGGCATCGCCGCCTACCTTGTCAAGCCGGTGCGGCAGTCTCTTCTGCTGCAGACGATCACCACCGTGGCGCACGGCAGCCCGCCGGCGGCCAGCGCCAGCCCCGGGCCGGTGGTCACCCGGCACCTCCTGGCCGAGCAGCGGCTGCGGGAGGTGCGCATCCTCCTGGTGGAGGACAACCCGGTCAACCAGAAGATGGCCGCCACCATGATGCGCAAGGCCGGCTACCAGGTGGAGATCGCCAGCAACGGCCAGGTGGCTGTGGAGGCCGTAGCCCGGGAGCGCTTCGACCTCGTCTTCATGGACGTGCAGATGCCGGTCCTCGATGGCCTGGCCGCCACCCGCGCCATCCGCCAGTGGGAGGAGACCGGCCAGCCGCGCCACGCCATCGTCGCCATGACCGCCCACGCCCTGGCCGGCGACCGGGAGCGCTGCCTGGAGGCAGGCATGGACGACTACATCACCAAGCCGATCCGGCCCCAGACCCTCTTTGAGACCATCCGGCGATGGACCGAGCTCGACGCGGCCGCGCCGGAGCAGACTGGAGCCGCCGTCGCCCCCGCCGAGCCGCCACCCGCCTGCCCAGGAGCCGGCCTGAAAAAGCAAACAGGGCAGAAGCCCTGACGGCCCCTGCCCTGTCTGATGCCCGACCCGGAGAGGATTCTACTTCCTTCTGAGCTCCCAGGGTGAGTGTTTGACAAGACGGGCCGTTCCTGGTATCCCGTGTCCACTTCCATTCCCTCTGGTCCTCCATCACACCGCCAGCATGAGCAGAAAGAAAGTCACCAGGACTGAAAAACGCCGCCCGCCGGCTGGGCAGTCCCTCCCTCCGGGAGAGGAGCTGCGGGAGGCGTTGTCCCGGCATCAGGCGGCCGGCCGGCTCCGAGAGGCCATCGACTGCTGCAAACAGCTCCTGCAGGCCGCTGCCCCCGGGATCTCCCGGGATACCCTGGCCGAGCTCTACCTGAGCCGCTCGGAGCAGCTGGCGCACAAGGGCCTGTACCGGGAGGCCGCAGCCCTGTGGGAAACCCGGCGCGAGCAGTGCGGCCGCGAGGATGGCCAGGAGCGCCTGATCGTCTGGCTGCTGCAGGCCGGCCAGCCGCAGCGTGCCATCAAGGCCTACCTCCGGCAGGACAACGGCTACCTCGGCAGCCCCGCTGGCCGGGCGGTCACCGGCTTCCTGGCGGTGCAGGTGCTGGCCGGCAACGGGGCAGTAGTCCGGGAGCTGCCCGCCGGCCATCTCCTGCTCCAGCACCTGCCCCCGGCGCGGGCGGCCCTGGCCGCTTACTGTGCCGGGGATCAGGCAGCCCTGGCCGCCAGCCTCGCCGCCATCCCCTTCCGCTCGCCGTACCGGGACCTCCGGCAGCTCCTCAGCGGGCTGCAGCGCCTGGAGGAGGACCGGTCCGCCGGCGTGCAGGCCCTGGCCGGGCTGGCATCGCCGAGCGCCTTCGGCCGTCTGGCCCAGCTGGTGGCGGCCCAGGAGCAACCGGTGGCGGCGCGTCTCGCCGGGCTGGCGGCCATCCCCGGGGAGGCGCAGGAGGTGGTGGCCGGCCTGTGGGGCCTGCCGCCGGCCACGTGGCCGTGCCTGCAGGGTCTTATCCGCCTGCAGGGCCTCCCGCCTTCCCCCCGGGAGCTGCTGAAGCTGGTGCTGAGCCACGGCGAGGTCCTGGGACCGGACCTCGGCCGGCGGCTCCTCCGGAGGATCCTTGCCCACGATCCGGCTGGCCTGGCCATGGTGCGCAAGCAGCAGGGTGGACTCGATCCCCTGCTCGAGCTCCGGGTGCAGGCCCTGGCCCTGGAGCTGGACCGGCATGCGGCGCCGGACGCCCTGGAGGAGGCCTGGCAGGAGGTGCTCGCGGCGGTGACCGAGGAGGCTGACCATTCCTGGCAGCCCCTTGCGGCCGCCATGATCCTGCGCCACTTGGCCGACCATGCGGACACCGATCCGGTTGGCGGCCGGGAACGGGCCTTCGACTACCGGGTGGAGAGCCTGGCCTTCGATCCCCTGGACAAGAAGACGTACCAGACGGTCATCGCGAATTGTGTTGCCGCCAACGACCTCCGGGAGGCCAACCGCTGGCTGGAGCGCGCCATCCGGCATCTGCCCGAGGACGGCGAGATCCGTCTGGCCGCCGCGGGCTTGGCTTTGCGCCGGGGCGCCTGCAGGAAGGCCGCTGGCTATGCCGCCGATGCCTTGGCCCGGGATCCCCTCAACCAGGAGGCGCGGGGCGTGCTCATCAACTCCCTCCTGGCCCAGGCCGTCAAGCAGGCGGCGGCCGGCAAGCCACAGCTGGCGGCCAAGGGGTTGGCACATGCCCTCAGGGAGGCCCGGACCGACGCCTTCCACGGCACGGTCATCCTGACCCAGGGCCTGCTGGAGCTGGTGCAGGGCCATGACCAGGAGGCCTGGGACCTCATGGCCCGGGGCTATCAGCTGCGGGGCGGCGGCATGGCCGCGGACCTCCGGACGCTGGTGACGGGGCGGGACATGGGCGTCACCAGACCGCGGCTCATCAAGATGCACCGCCGCTTGCTGGCCAGTTTCGGCCGCCCCTGGGACCGGCAGACCGTCCTGGATGCTCTGCCGCTGATCCGTCTTTACGAGACCCTGGCCGCGCCCCATCTGGCCTGGGGAATGGCCCAGCTGGAGGAGCGGCTGACAGCGGCGGCGGAGCTGCCCTTCTCCCCCGAAGAGCAGCAGCAGCTGTGCCAGACTCTCGCGGCCTGCCAGTGCTTCCGGGCCCTGGCGGCCCTGGTGGACAGGGCCAGGCAAAGCCAGCCGGAGGCGCCCATCCTGGTCTACTTCGAAAGCCTCTGCCGGTACCGGGGCAACAGCAAGCGCTTCCGGAAGGAAGCCGGCATGCGGGAGATCGACCGGCTCCTGGAGGCCCGAGCCGACGCCATATCGGCCAGCGACTGGCCCTGTGCCGAGCTGATCACCCAGTGGCTGGGACAGCTCGATTACCAGATGCACCAGCTGGAGATGCTCCTTGAGATGGACGATGACGACGAGAATGACTTCTTCCCCGACCTCCTGCCGCTCCCGCCTCCGGAAAGGAAGAAGCCCCGGGGCCAGGCCCCCAAGCCGCCCCGCCTCTTTGACGACGACGAGTGCCCGTTCTGATGATCGATCCCTACCTGCTTCTGGACGTCCCCGAGGACGCCGGCGATGACGCCGTACAGGAGGCCTATCTGCGCCGGGTGCGGCAATACCCGCCTGACCGGGCACCGGCAGAGTTTCAGGAGACCCGGGCCGCCTTTGAGCTGATCCGCAGCCAGCGGGAGCGCCTGCACCATGCCCTGTTCTGCACCGAGCTGCCGGGCCTGGCGGAGATCGCCCTGCCGCTCATGCGCCAGGCGAAGCCGGCACCCCGGCGGCCCGGGGAGGCGCAGCTCCTGAAGGTCCTGGCGGCCCTGGCCGTGCTGCCGAACCCGGAGGCCTGAGCCCATGAACGACCGGGAAAAAGAGGCGCTCCTGGCCTCCTTCGCCGCCTTCCTGGACGAGGCTCCCCCACCGGCGCCACCGGCCGCCGGCCAGGAGGACGACTACTCCCTCATGGCCCAGCTGGTGGCCCTCAAGACCGAGGTCAAGACCGAGGCCCGGCAGTTCCGGGAGGCCCTGGACCAGTTCCGGGATCTTCTGGCCACCCTGCAGGCCGGCCATGTTACCTTGGCTGCCGAGCTGGACCGGCGCCGGGCCGATGAGAAGAAGCGGGAGCGGGAGCTCCTGCGGCCGCTGCTCGTACAGCTCTTGGACCTTTATGACCGGCTGCAGGCAGGGCTTGCGGCCGCCGCCAAGTCCAGCCCCCGCCGCCGCTGGCTCGGCCTGGGCTGCCGCCGGGATCAGGCCCTCCAGGAGGCCATCCGGGAGGGCCAGGCCCTGACCCTCCGGCGCCTGGAGGATCTGCTCCACGAGCAGGGGGTCCGCCCCCTTCCCGCCGCTGGCCTGCCTCTGGATCCTCACACCATGCGGGTCACCGAGACCTGCGCCCGGCCGGACCTGCCGGACGGGGTGGTGGTGGCCGAGCTGCGCCGCGGCTTCCTCTGGGGCGATGCCCTGCTGCGGGCCGCGGAGGTGCAGGTCAATCGGGCCACCGCGGAACCTGAGACCGCGGCCAAGCCATGAGCCCCGGACCGCCTGTCCATCCCTTTCCCCCTGCCCCCGGGGACAGCGTATTCCCAAACGAGGCGACTTCATGAGCGAGACCATCATCGGCATCGACCTGGGCACCACCAATTCCGAAGTGGCCGTCGTGGAAAAGGGTCGGGTGACCGTCATCGGCGAAGGACCGGAGCGGCTGGTTCCGTCCGTGGTCAGCCTCGACGACCATGGCGGCATCCTGGTAGGCCGGCCGGCACGCAACCAGCTCGTGCTGTACCCGGAGCGGACGGTGCGCTCCATCAAGCGCCGGATGGGCGAAAGCACCACCGTCGCCTTCGGGGACCACCAGGCCTCACCCCAGGAGATCTCCGCCCTCATCCTCCGCCATCTCAAGGCCATGGCCGAGGAGTATCTGGGGCATGGGGTTGGGAAGGCGGTGATCACCGTACCGGCCTATTTCAACGACGCCCAGCGCCAGGCCACCCGGGAGGCCGGGGAGATCGCCGGCCTCGAGGTGGTGCGCATCATCAACGAGCCCACCGCGGCAGCCCTCTCCTATGAGGTGGGCCAGAAGGGGGCCCGGCGGATCCTGGTCTACGATCTCGGTGGCGGCACCTTCGATGTCTCGGTGGTGCGCATGGAGGCGGAGGTGGTGGAGGTGGTGGCCTCCCATGGCAACAACCATCTGGGCGGCGATGATTTCGACGACAAGCTCGTGGACCATGTGGTGGCCTTCCTCCAGGAAGAGCACGGCATCGATGCCCGCTCCTCCCGCCAGGCCATGGCCCGGATCGCCCGCGCCGCCGAGGAGGCCAAGTGCCGGCTTTCGGATCAGCCCTTTGCGGTGATCCGCGAGGAGTACCTGCTGGAAAAGGAAGGCCGGCCGGTGCACCTGTCCCTGGAGGTCGCCCGGGACGAGTACGAGGAGATGATTGCCTCCTTCATCGATGAGACCCTGGAGGCGGTGCACGTGGCCCTGCGCAGTGCCGGCCTGACCGTGCGGGACATCGACGAGGTGCTGCTGGTGGGCGGCTCCACCCGCACCCCCCTGGTACGCCGGCGGCTGGAGGAGGAGTTTGCTCGCCAGCCCCGGGGCGAGATCGACGCCGACCTCTGCGTGGCCATGGGCGCGGCCATCCAGGGGGCGATGATGGGCGGCGGTCCGGTGAGCGCGGTCCTGGTGGACATCACCCCGTACACCTTTGGCACCAGCGCCGTGGGCATGCTGGACGGCATGCCGAGCCTGGACGTCTATGTGCCCATCATCCGCAAGAACAGCCCGATTCCCGTCACCCGCAGCGAGGTCTTCTACACCATGCATCCGGGCCAGAAGGCGGTGGACGTCAGGATCTACCAGGGGGAGCGGACCCATGCCCTGGAGAACATCGAAATCGGTGCCTTCACGGTGACAGGTCTGGACTCCAGGGCCCCCGCGGGCAGTCCCATCGTGCTGCGGCTGCAGCTGGACACCGACGGCCTGCTCCATGTCGCGGCCCTGGAGAAGCACACCGGTCTGGAGCGGGCCATCGTCGTGGACAACGCCATCTCCCGCTTCGAAGAAGGCGAGATGGCGGCGGCCAAGGACCGGGTGCAGGCCCTGTTCGGCGGCGAGGCGGGGCCGGCCGCGGCGGGCGGCCGGCAGGAGCAGGGCGAGCGCCAGCACCGGGTCGTCCAGGCCCGGGCCCTGGCCGAAAAGGCAGAGCGGATGCTGGATCAGGCCAGCGCCGAGGACCGGGAGGACCTGGTCAACCTCATCGAAGAGGTCCGGGACGCCCTGGCCACCGAGGATGCCGAGCGCTTGCGCAAGGCCACCGAGGAGCTGGCCGATATCCTCTACTTCCTGGAGCAGTAGGAGGCAGGCATGGAGCGCTGCCCTGCGTGCCGGGCCCGCCGTCAGGGGGCCCTCTGTCCCCGGTGCGGCGCTGATCTGACCCCCCTTCTCCGGCTGGAGGAAGAGGCCAGGCGGCTGGAGGCGGCTGGGATCCAGCGCCTGGCTGCCGGCGACCGCCGGGCGGCCCGGGAGCTCCTGGCCCGCTCCCTGCGCTGCCAGCGCCGGCCCCTGGCCATGGCCCTGGCGGCCTATCTGCAACCGGCCCCCTGCTGAGCGCCCTGCGCCCGCCCCTCCCGGAAGACCGCCACCGGCAGCAGCCGTTCCAGGCGTTTCTTCAGGAGATAGCGGTTGAGGTAGGTCCACGGTGCCCGCCAGACCCGGGTCTTGCCGGCCATGGCCGCCTGGGGGTCAAGCATCAGGTCCACCAGGTGGCAGACGTCCACGGCGCCGCGCAGGGACTGCTCACAGCCGGCGCAGTAGGCCACCACCTTCCGGCCCTCTGCCTCCTGCCGCCGCTTGGCCGGCCAGCTGCCGGCCAGGGCTGGCGCGACGCAGCCCACCCCGCCCCCTTCGCCGCAGCAAACGGTACGTTCTCCGGTGTGGCGGCCCTCCGCCACCGTCAGCCCCAGGCCCTCCACCAGGTGGCGGGCCGCCGCCTGAACTCCGGGCTCGAAGCGGGCCACGCAGGAGTCCTGGATGGTGACCGTTCCCGACAAGGGCTGCTGGGCGAAGGAGCGGCCGGCGGCCAGCTCCTCGTACACGGTCCGCACCTGCAGCGGGGTGCCGTGGCTGCGAAAGACCGCCAGGCAGCTGGGGCAGGAGACCAGCACCTGCCGCACGCCGCTCGCCACCAGAAAGTCCCGCAGCTCGCCGAACATGGCCTGGAAATAGCGCTGGCGGCCCAGGTCGTGGGAAGGCTTGGTGCAGCAGTCCAGCACCACCCCCAGCCGGGGGTGCCAGGCCTGGAGGCGCTGGAAGAGGTGGAGAACCTGATGGGCGCGGCTGCCCGCCAGGCTGCAACCGGGGAAGAAGACGGTGTCGCAGCCGGCGGGGAGCCCGGTGTAGCTCAGAGAACGGGACAGCCCCCGGCGCTCGTAGGCCAGGAGCCGGCGGTAACGGGCCAGGGAATAGCCACGGCCGGCTGCCTCTTGACGCATGAACAGGAACATGGCGGCAGGATCCAGGCCCAGGGGACAGACCGCCCGGCACAGGCCGCAGAGGCTGCACTGGAAGGGCAGCTCCGGCGGGGCACCGCCCGGCCCGGCCGCGGTATCGGCGATCTGCCGGGGGGTGCCGTAGCGGGCCAGAAAGGCGCACTCCCGCTGGCAGAGGCGGCAGTCCCGGCAGTGGCTGCGGATCGCCGCCACCGGCGAGGAGGGATCGAGGTCCGCCATGGCCTCACCGCGCCACAGGCAGCCCGGCCTGCTTCCAGGCCTTGATGCCGCCCTCCAGGTTGTAGACCTCGGGATAGCCGCTGGCGGCCAGGTACTTGCCCACCGCCAGGCTGCGGCCCCCCACCGCGCAGATGAGCAGCACCGGCCGGCCCTTGGGGATCTCCGTCTTGCCCCGGGCCAGGTCCATGAAGGGCATGGAGACCGAGCCGGCGATCATGCCCTCCCCCAGCTCGTCCGGGCCGCGGACGTCCACGAGGAGCAGGTCCGGCCGCTCCTTCATGAGCTTCTGGGCCCGGCTGGGGGAGATGGCCTGATAGGCGGGGGCCGCGGCGGTGGCAGGGGCCGGCCCCGCCTCGTTCCTGGGGCGGGGAAGGAATGCGGCGGCGCTGAGCACGCCGGCGAAAAGCAGGACGAGGAAGACGGTCTTGCGCATGACAACCTCCGGAAGATGGTGGCAGAGGACGGCAAACTCTCGGTAAGACACCCGGCCGGCGCAAAAGGTTCGCAGAATCTGGGCGCAGGCGGGCAGGTCAGACCGGCAAAACGGGCGGCGGACTGGCGCCGCACAAGGCGGCGAGGGCCGCCAGGCCATGGGCGGTGGCGTCCAGGAAGGGGGCGGCATTGGCCCGCCGGCCGAAGCCGCCGGCCCGGGTCTGGCAGCTGGCCAGGAAGCGGACGGCGGCGTCCGGGTCCCGGGCCGGGGCGCCCAGCCGGCTCAACCCCCGCAGGCAAAACAGGCTGTGCTCGATGAAGGAGGTGGTGCCGGGAAAAAAGCCGAAGCCGCCATCCGGGCTCTGGCAGGCGGCAAACCAGGCAGCCAGCCGGCCGGTCCTGGCCGCCGGCAGCTCCTCGCCGGCCGCCGCCGCCACCTCGACCAGAAGCATCATTCCCCGGCAGGTCGGCCGGGACGGGGTCAGTCTCTGGAGCCACGCCGGACCGAGGGACTGCAGGGCCTCGCCCAGGCCCTCCGGCCCCAGGATCTGCCAGGCGTGATGCACGGCCTCCAGGCCCGGCTGCTGCCCCAGCTGCCGGCGGGCGGCGGCCTGGGCGTAACCGAGGTCCAGGTCGGCGGCCGCCAGGCGGCTGCTCGCCACCAGCTGGGCCATGGTGCGCAGGCCCAGCTCCCGGTGGCCGGCCATCCTGGCCAGAAAGGTCTGGAGCGCCTGATCCTGGCGGCAGGCGGCCAGATGCTCCCCCGGCGCCCCCAGATCGGCCAGGGCCCGAAAGGTAGCCAGGGCCTGGAAGGTATCCTCGACCGTAGCCGGCAGGCGGGGGGTGGCGCCAAAGCCGCCGCCGGCCTGCCGGCGCGCCTGGACAAAGGCCACCACCGCCGCCAAATCGATGCCCGCGGGCAGGGGCAGCGACGCGGCCAAGGCCTCCGGGGCGTCAAAACGGCCTTGGCGAGACATGCCAGGACGGTACCATCCATGGTCAGGCCGGTCAAGCGCTGCCCACACCAACGTCCCAGCTCTCCCGCTGCGCTGACCTGTGCTTGACTGGCAGCAGTGCCCCGCATACGATGTCAATGACATTCAATGGATTCCGAAGGAGGCAATCATGACTCAAGTCACCGCCCGCCTGCCAGATGAGGTGATCTCTGCCCTGGACCGGGCCGCCAGGAGCTTGCACCGGAGTCGCGCCGACATTGTCCGCATCGCCATCCAGAGCTACCTTGAGGATTTCGACGATCTGAGTGTCGCTATCGAGAGGTTGCGGGATCCCTCGGACGAGATCGTGAACTGGGACGAGGCCCGCCGTGCCCTACTCGCTGCACATTAAGCGCAGCGCTTTCAAAGAGATCGAGGCACTGCCCAAGCCCGAGCGCGAGCGCATTGTGGGGGCCATCGACGGGCTTGCCGGGAACCCGCATGTCGGCAAGCTCCTCAAGGGTGATCTGTCGGGCCTTCGCCGCATCCGTGTCGGCTCGTACCGTGTCGTCTACGAGATCAACGAAGGCGTGCTCCAGGTTCTCGTCGTACGGGTCGCCCACCGCAAGTATGCCTACCGGTAGAGGCAGGTCACGGCTGGCCACCCAGGCTGGCCGCCAGACCTTCCTGGAGAAGGGCCAGCTGCTGGTAGAGACCGGGCCGGGCCTTCAGCTCGTCGTGGCGGCCCTCCTGCACCAGCCGGCCCCGGTCCAGGACCAGAATCCGGTCCACCTGCCGCACCGTGGCCAGGCGGTGGGCGATGACCAGGGCGGTGCGGCCCCGGAGGATCCGCTCCATGGCCGCCTGGACCAGGGCCTCGGTCTCGGGATCGATGTTGGCGGTGGCCTCATCCAGGAGCACCACCTGGGGATCGTGGAGGATGAGGCGGGCAAAGGCCAGAAGCTGGCGCTGGCCGGCCGACAGGTCGCTGCCGCCGTGCTGGAGCACGGTATCCACCCCCTGGGGCAGGGCGGCGACGAACCGGTCGGCATGCACCGCGGCCAGCACCTGGCCAAGCTCCGCCTCCGGCACCTGCCGGCCCAGACAAATGTTCTCCCGCACCGTGCCGGCAAACAAAAAAACCTCCTGGAGCACCAGGCCGAGGCGGCGGCGCAAGGCCGCCTCCGGCAGCTGCCGGAGGTCGCTGCCGTCCAGGAGGATCGCCCCCTTCTGGACATCGTAGAACCGGGCCAGAAGGTGGGCTACCGTGGTCTTGCCGGCACCGGTGGGGCCCACCAGGGCCACCCTCTCCCCGGGGGCCACGGCAAAGGACAGGTCGTCGAGCACCGGCCGGGCCGGATCGTAGCCGAAGCCCACCCCGGCAAAGCGCAGCCCGCCACGACCAGGGACCGGCTCATGGCCGGCGGCCCCTGGCAGCGCCGTCCGCTCATCGAAGAGCGCAAACACCCGCTCCAGGGAAGCGGCGCCGCTCTGGAGCAGGTTGACCTTCTCGGCGATCTCCCGCACCGGCCGGTAGAACATGCGGATGTAGGCCATGAAGGCCACCATCGTCCCCAGGCTGAGCTGGTCGGCCAGCACCCCCAGGCCGCCCCGCCACAGGACCAGGGCGATCACCAGGTAGGTGACCCAGTCCACCAGGGGCAGGAAGATGGCGTTGACCGCGATCTGGCTCTGGCTGGCAGCGGCGTGCTCCCGGTTCACCGTGCTGAAGCGGTCCAAGAGGGCGGCCTCCTGGCGGAACAGCTGCACCACCCGCATGGCCGTCAGGCTCTCCTGGAGCAGGCCGTTCATGATGCCGATCTTGGCCCGCACCACCCGAAAGATGGCCAGGTTGCGGCGCTTGAAGAAGACGCCGAACAGGGCGAAGAACGGCAGGCTGGCCAGGCAGGCGCCGGCCAGCAGCGGATCCTTCGCCGCCAGCAGGATCAGAATGCCGGCCACCAGGAGAAGATCCTTGAACAGGGCCACGAACACGGCGGTGAACAGCTGGTCGAGGTTCTGGATGTCGTTGGTGACCCGGGTGACCAGGCGGCCCAGGGGCTGGCGGTCGAAGAAGGCGATGCCCTGGCCGGCCAGGTGGGCAAAAAGGGCCAGCCGCAGCCGGTGCATGGTCTTCTGGCTCACCGCCTCCAGCACATACGACTGGCCGAAGGAGGCGCCGAAGGCCAGGAGGAGCAGGCCGGTCAAGGCTGCGGCCAGAAGGGCCAGACCCCGGAGATCGTCCTGCCGCAGGCGCAGGCGATCGGCGGCCGGCAGATCCGCCAGGCGGTCCAGCTCACCGGCCAGACCCTGAGGGATCGGCCACAGGGTCTGGGGGTAGCGCCGGGCAAGATCCTGGGCCTCCGCCGTCTCCAGGGACACGGCCAGGAGGCGGCGGGGCTCGATGAGGCCGGCCGCCTCCAGCCGCTGCCGCTCCGGGGCGCCCACCGCGGTCAGGGCCGCGGCCGGCAGCAGGAAGCGACCGGGAACGGGCAGCGGCACCAGGGCCGGCCGGAGCGCTTCCACCACCCCGGCCAGCTCGGGGGGCACCGGCCGGTCGGCCCGCCATTCCCGGTCCACCCGGCCGAGATGGCGGTCGATGGCCACCCGGGTCACCTGGGGGATCAGGACCTCCAGGCCGGTGAAGGCGAGCATCAGGCCCAGGGCCAGGAGCATGGCGGCCAGAGACGGCTTGAGATAGGGCCACAGCCGCCCCAGGAGCTGCCACTCCGGGGCGCGTAGGGTGTAGCCCTCCTCCTCGTGGAGATCAGGGCTGTACATGCCGCGGCCCCCCCTGGTAGATCTGCCGGTAGAGCGGGCAGGAGGCGGCCAGCTCGGCGTGGCTGCCGGAGGCGACCTTGCGGCCAGCGTCCAGGACCACGATCTGGTCCGCCTGCTCGATGGCCGCCGGCCGGTGGGTGACGATGACAAAGGTCCGGCCCCGGGCCTGGGCCAGGATCCGGCGGGTGATGTGCTGCTCGGTCTCGGCATCCACCGCCGACAGGGCATCGTCCAGAACCAGCACCGGCGCTTTGGTCAGCAGGGCGCGGGCAATGGCCAGCCGCTGCTTCTGGCCGCCGGACAAGGTGATGCCCCGCTCGCCGATCCGGGTGTCGAGCCCGGCCGGCAGCCGCCGGACCTCCTCCAGGATCCCGGCCTCCTCCAGGACCGCCCAGAGGCCATCGTCGTCCGCCACCGGATCGCCGAAGGCCAGATTCTCCCGCACAGTACCGGAGAACAGCACCGTATCCTGAGGCACATAGCCGATCCGGGAGCGCAAGGCCGCCAGGGGCAGGTCCCGCAGATCCTGGCCATCCAGGAAGACCGCGCCCGCGGTGGGGTCGTAGAAGCGGGCCAGAAGATGGCAGACCGTGCTCTTGCCGGCGCCGGTGCGGCCGACCAGGGCGGTGATTCGACCCGCCGGCACGGTGATGGACAGGTCGTTCAGGGCCAGGGCCTCCCGGCCGGCATAGGCGAAGCTGACGTGCTCCAGGGTGATCGCCCCGGGGCCGGCAGCCGGCAACGCCCGCGCGGCCGCCGGCCGGTCGGCCAGGGTCGGCCGGGTCGAAAGGAGCACCTGCAGCCGGCCCAGGGAGGCCGAGCCCCGCTGCAACAGGCTCATGAGCCAGCCGGCCGCCATCATCGGCCAGGTCAAGAGGGCGAGATAGCCGGTGAAGGCGACGAAGTCCCCCAGGGAGATGCCGCCGGCCAGCACCAGACGGCCCCCCAGGAGGAGGACCAGGGCGGTGGACAGCTGGCTGAAGAAGCTCGCCAGGGGCATGAAGAAGGAGCTGAGCCGGGCCCGGCGCAGGTTGGCCGCCACCGAGCTGAGACTCACCGCGGCCAGCCGCTCCACCTCGGCCCCTTCCAGGCCGTAGGCCCGCACCATCCGGATCCCGGCCAGACTCTCCCGCACCCGCTCGGTGATGAGGGAAAAGGCCTCCTGGACCAGGCGATAGCTGCGGTGCAGCTGCCGGGTCAGGCTCTTGGCCAGGATGACCAGTGCCGGCATGGGCAGGACGGCGATGGCGGCCAGGGTGGGGCTGATGGCGATCATCATGGCCGTGGCGGCGGTGCCCATCAGGAGGGCATCCACCAGGGCGACCATGCCCATGCCCACCGCCATCCGCACCGACTCCAGGTCGTTCGTGGTGTGGGCCATGAGGTCGCCGGCCGAGGTCCGGTCGTAGAAGGCAGGGGAGAGGGTCAGGAAATGGGCGAAGAGCTGATCGCGGAGGGTCTGCTCCACCCGGCGGGCGTGGCCCAGGAGGCAGACCCGCCAGACATAGCGCAAAAGGCCGATGCCGGTGGCCAGCGCCATGACCGCCAGGCCGTGGAAGGCCAGCCGCTGCCCGGTGGCTTGACCTGCCGCCAGCTCGTCCACCGCCCGCTTCATCACCCAGGGCACCACCAGCTGCAGGCCGTCCACCAGCACCAGGGCCGCAAGGCCGGCGGCGATCATGGGCGCCCCGGCCCGGAAGGAGGGCAGAAGGAGGCGAAGCTCGTCGCGCATGGGAGGGGAGGCCGAGCCCGGCCTCAGACCAGGAAGCGGAATTCGCCCTTGCCCAGGAGATCCTGGAGGTGGAGGATGCCCGCCAGGCGGTCCAGGCCATCCACGACCGCCAGGATGGTGATCTCGTGGCGCTGCATGAGGCTGACGGCGTCGGCGGCCAGGAGATCCTGCTGGATGGTCTTGGGGGAGCGGGTCATGACCTCGGCCACCCGGGTCTGGCCAAGGTCGAGGCCGCCTGCCGGCTGCCCCAGGAGCAGGCGCCTCAGATCGCCGTCGGTGAGGATGCCCAGGACGCTGTCCCGCTGGCCGGTGACCAGCACAGCGCCCAGGTTCTTGCGGTTGAGCTCGGCGGCGGCCTCCCCCAAAGACACCTCGGGACCCACCCGGGGGATGGCGGGCCCGGTGAGCATCACCTCGGCCACCCCGACCTTGAGCCGTTCGCCCAGGCTGCCGCCGGGATGGTTACGGCGGAAGTCCCGGGCCTCGAAGCGCTTCTCGTTGATGAGCACCACGGCCAGGGCATCCCCCAGGGCCAGGGCCGCTGTGGTGCTGGCCGTGGGGGCCAGGCCCAGGGGGCAGGCCTCCCGGGGCACGGCCGCGCTGAGAACGATGTCGGCCTGGCGGCCCAGGGTGGAGTCGACACGACCGGTGAGGGCGATGATGGTGGTACCCCGCCGCTTGAGGGGGTCGAGGAGCCGGGTGAGCTCGGCGGTCTCGCCGCTGTACGAGATGGCGAGAACGACATCCGTGGCCCCTACCATGCCCAGATCCCCGTGCATGGCCTCCACCGGGTGCAGGAAGAAGGAGGGGGTGCCGGTGCTGTTGAGGGTGGCGGCGATCTTCTGGCCGATGATGCCGGACTTGCCGATGCCGGTGATGACCACCCGGCCGCTGGTGGCGAGCATGGCCTCCACCGCCCGGTCAAAGGCCGGCCCCACCTGCTCCACCAGGGCCAGAATGCCCTCGGCCTCGGTCTTCAGGACCTCCACGGCCTGCTGGCAGCGGGGGCTCGCCATGGGCAGACTCAGCGGCCGGCCTCGGGGTCCAGGATCAGCTTGTGGAAGGCCAGGTCCGGGGAGACCGGGTAGTCGCCGGTATAGCAGGCCAGACAGAAGCGGTCCCGGGGCAAGCCGGTGGCCTCCACCAGGCCGTCGAGGCTCAGGTAGTGCAGGCTGTCGAGGCCCAGGAAATCACGGATCTGAGGCACGGTCTTGGCCGAGGCCACCAGCTCGCCGCGGCTGGCGAAGTCGATGCCGTAGTAGCACGGATACTTGGTGGGCGGGCAGCTGATGAGCATGTGCACCTCGGCGACGCCGCCGGCCCGCAAGGAGCGGACCCGGCTGCGGCTGGTGGTGCCGCGGATGATGGAGTCGTCCACGATCACCACCTTCTTGCCCTGGAGCATGGGCCGCACCGGATTGAGCTTCACCCGGACCCCGAAATCCCGCATGGACTGGGACGGCTGGATGAAGGTCCGCCCCACGTAGTGGTTGCGGATCATGGCCAGCTCGAAGGGCATGCCGGAGGCCTGGGAGAAGCCGATGGCGGCGTAGATCCCGGAGTCCGGGAAAGGCATGACGAAATCGCCGGCCACCGGCGCCTCCCGGGCCAGGATCGCGCCCATGCGCTTGCGGGCCTGGTAGACATCCACCCCGAAGATCTGGCTGTCCGGCCGCGAAAAATAGACCAGCTCGAAGATGCAAAAGGTCTGCCGGCGGCGACCCATGGGGAAGGACGAGTGCAGGCCGTGCTGGTCGATGACCAGGACCTCGCCGGGCTCGACGTCCCGCAGGTACTGAGCCTCGGTAAGGTCCAGGGCGCAGGTCTCGGAGGCCACCACATAGCCGCCGCCGTTGATGAGGCCCAGGCACAACGGGCGAAAGCCCTGGGGATCCCGGATCGCCACCAGCCGGTCCCGGGTCATGATCAGGATGGAATAGGCCCCTTCCAGCCGCCGGAAGGTGGAGGCAATCGCCTGGTCCAGGCCCTCCTGCGCGGCCCGGGCAAGGAGATGCACCACCACCTCGCTGTCCGTGGTGGTCTGGAAGATGGAGCCCCCCCGCTCCAGCTCCTCCCGGAGCACCCGGGCATTGACCAGGTTGCCGTTGTGGGCGACGGCGAAGGTGTTGCCGCTGTGGGTGACGCAGAGAGGCTGGACGTTGGCGCTGGTGGAGGCGCCGGTGGTGGAATACCGGACATGGCCCATGGCCAGATTGCCGGCCAGATCCTCCAGGATCTTCTCGCTGAAGACCTTGGAGACCAGCCCCATGGCCCGGTGCTGGCGGATCTGGGTGCCGTCGCTGGTGACCATGCCCGCACTCTCCTGGCCACGATGCTGCAGGGAGTACAGGCCGAAGTAGGTGAGCTTGGCCGCTTCCGGATGGCCGAAGACCCCGAAGACGCCGCATTCCTCCCGCGGCCGGCCGTTCGTATGGCGAGACATTGTCGCTGCTCCTGGAGCCCCATGACGGCCCCCGGCAGGGGACCGGCCCCTTGTCCCCCCGGCGGCCGCCAGGCCAGAGGAAGCGTACTGCCTCGCCGGGCCTGGCCAAGGTCGCCGGTACCCCAAAAAAAGGGACTATACCCCACAGTCCGGGATTGGCAACCTTCTTTTCATACTTTCCCTGGCGTCCGGCCAGCCTCTGGCCGATACTATTAGCAGGGGCGATATGCGCCACGGCCTGGAAAAGGACCGAACCCTATCTGTCTTACCCGACTCTCGCCCCGGGAGGTCGCTTCCATGGAACAGCTGCACGAACAGCATCTGGCATCGGCTGCCGCCCTGTCAGCGGGCCATGTCCGCCTGGGCCAGGACCTGGTGAGCCTTTTCGGCCGGCGGGGCTGGAGCCTGTACGCCTGCCCGGAGCCGGTGGCCGGTCTCGACCACCTGCGCCGCATCGTCAAGACCGGCGCGGTGGAGATGGTCGCGCCCTTCCAGCGCTACATCCTTCTGCCCCACGTCCAGACCGATACCGATGCCGATGCCATCTTCGTCCTCCTGCAGCGGCTCATGGAGCAGGGCCGACTGCCCTGTTTCGTGGATCTCCACCCGGCGGACGACGATCACCCGACGCCGCAGGCGCGGCTCCGGGGCGTCTATCTCATCGATTCGGTGATCCTGGCCGGGGACCGGGTGCTCCTGCAGGTGGACGTGGACAGCATGCTCGCCATGGGCATGCCCATCCCCGATCAGGTGGCCGCCATGAGCCACCCGTGCATCGCCTTCGATGCCCTGGAGATGTACGAGAAGCTGGGTCAGGTCACCCTGTCCTCGCTGAGGATCCAAGCCCGGGCCTGATGGAAGGGCTCCGGCTTGGCGGCCGCCGGGAACAGGACGATGATACGGCATCAGCATCCCCTGATCCCCTCTCCGGCCTGCTGGCGGCTCACGGTGACTCCGGCCGAGGAGGATCCCGTCTTCCCTTTCCCGTCAGCCCCCCTCGCCCCTTGGCCGCATGGTCCCGGCCGGCGAAGAAGCTTACCCAGCTGGAGCTGTTGTTGAGGGACCAGTCCCGGGGCGGAATGAAGCCCGCCTCCAGCCGGCCCTCCTGGCCGATGGTCTTCAACCGTTCATAGACCCGCACGTACAGGCAGCGCTTGCGGCCGGGGTACACCTCGCACCAGCCGTCCCGGCTGCCGCCGCACGGCCCGTTGAGGATGTACTTGGCGCAGCCGGACTGGGGGCAGAGGAAGGCCAGTTCCGCCAGGGTGCAGTCGCCGCAGTTCTGGCACTCGAAGGCCAGGAGCTTGACCACGTGCTCGAAGCGGGCCAGCCAGGGGGCCAGCCGGGTCTCGGCCAGCCCCAGGCACAGCCGCCGCATGGGCGCGGTCAGGAGGCCCTGGCCGGTGAACAGGAGGTCGTGGGCCAGGCGGGCGGCGCGGAAGGCCAGCGGCGGCGCCCCGGGCCGGGGGCGGCAGGCCTGCACCGGCCGGTTGAGGCCGTCCGCCGGATCCCGCTCGTAGTACCAGAACGCCTCCTCCGGCCAGAAGAGCAGATCCGCCACCAGCTCCCGCCACCGGGGCGCCAGCCGCTCGGCCTCGTCCAGGAGAAAGGCCAGATCGGGAAAGGTGAGCCCCGGCCCGCCGATGTGCACGCCGTCGTAGCCCAGTCCCCGCAGAACCGCCGTGAGCTTGGCCGCGCGCCGGAGCCTTGCCTCTTTGCCCCGGTCCGGGGCCGCCGCTTCCGCCAGCATGGCCCGGTGCAGGCGGTCCGGGATGACGCAGCCCGGGATGGCGCCCCGGGCCATCAGCTCCATGACCTTGGGGTTGGGGACAAAGACATTGCCCAGAATCGGCAGATCCACGCCGTGCTGGCGCATGAACAGGAGCACCTCCTGGAGCTTGCGGGCATCGAATCCCACCTGGGTGATGGCATAATCGGCCCCGGCCGCCGCCTTCCGCAGGAGCTTGCCATACTGGGGCACCAGCTCGGCCTCCAGCATCTTGAAGGGCGACACCGCCACCCCCCGCACGAAGGCGGTGGCAGGCAGCCGGGCGGGCCGGCCAGCCTCCGAGACCGCCAGTCCCTCGTTCATCTGGGCCATGAGGTCCAAGGCCTGTACGGAATCGAGGTCGAAGACCGGCTTGGGGAAGCCCTCGTAGCCGGCCTTGGGATAGTCGCCGGTGATGACCAGCAGGTTGTGCAGTTTCGCCCGGTCCCAGGCAAAGAGCAGGCTCTCCATCTGGTTGCGATTCTTGTCCTTGCAGGAAACATGGATGATGACATCGAGCCCCAGACGCCTGATCTCGATGCCCAGCACCTCCGGGGACAGGGCCGGATGGCCACCGGCGTTCTCGGTGATAGACACCGCCCGGATACGGCCGTCCGCGGCGATTTGGCGGGCCAGCTCCAGGATCCTTGCCTGCTCCTTGCTGCGGGAGCCCCGGCTGGGCACCAGCTCGAAGGTGAGGGTGAATTCCTTGCGGTTCCGGAGCGAGCGGGCAAAAGGGGTGGCGCACTTCGTCTTCATGGCAGCACAAGCCTCCTGCCGGCATTGTAGCCGCATTCCCTACCGTCCCCAAGGTGAATCACCGTGCCCCCCCTGGCGGTGCTGCCCGGCCCGGGGGTATCCTGTGACCGTTGTCCTGCTGGTCCGCGGATGACCTGACTTGGCGAGGATGCCGGTGTGAAAAGGCGTGCGACAGCGAGGTGGTGGCTGGGCGTGGCCCTGCTGCTGGCCGGTCTGGCGGGGTGCGAGTCCCTGCCGGCGGGCAGCGGCGGTTACCAAGGTCCCACCTGGTACGGGCCAGGGGCCTTCGTGGGCCTGGATGTCTTCCACGATGCCCTGGCCCCCTACGGCACCTGGGTGGATCATTGGTCCTACGGCCGGGCCTGGTACCCGCGGGGGGTAGGACGGAGCTGGCGGCCGTACAGCCGGGGCCATTGGGAGCACACCCTGGACTACGGCTGGGTCTGGGTGGCGGACGAGCCCTGGGGCTGGGCGCCCTTCCACTACGGCCGCTGGGCGTGGGACTCCTGGTACGGCTGGATGTGGGTCCCCGGCCAGACCTGGGGGCCGGGGTGGGTGTGGTGGCGCCGGGGTGGCGGCTACGTGGCCTGGGCGCCCTTGCCGCCGGACGTGCTCTATCTGCCCGGCTCCGGCTACCGGGTGGACTCCTTTGACTGCGACCGGGATCTGTCCTGGGACAGCTGGGTGGCGGTGCCGGAGACCGCTCTGGCCTCGCCGGACCTGCCCAGCCAGGTGCTGCCCGCCGAGGGCAACCCGCCGGTCCTGGCGGTCACCACCAGTGTCACCGATCCGGTCGCCAGCGCCGAGCAGCCGAAGAACGACGCGGTGCCGGTGGCGGAGGTGGAAGACAAAGCCGGCCGGCCTGTGCCCCGGCGGCGGCTGCGGCCGGTGGCCTCCCCCACCGCCCAGCCCGGCGCCACCCCGGACGAGCTGGTCGTGGTGCAGCCGCCCCTGCCGCAACTGGGTCCTGGGGACGAGGCGCGGCTGCGGGACCTGGCGGAGCGCGTCGTCCGGGCCCGGGAGGCGGACCGCCAGGCCGGGGGCGAGCCGGATGGGCGGGCCTTGCGGCCAGAGGAGCGGCGGCCGCGGGTGGCACGGCGCTTCCTGGCCGCCCCGGAGGAGGCGGCTGACCAGGTGGTGGCACCCGGCGCCCCGCCGGCCCCGGATGCCGGCCAGCCGGCGGCACCGCCCCCTGCCCCGGCACTGCCG
>JBFMBH010000017.1 GCA_040755095.1 Thermodesulfobacteriota bacterium | reverse complement strand
TGATGTTGAAGTACCTTCCCACCACGACCTCCAGCTCGCTTTCAATCGCTGTGTCAGAAACCGAGCCGATGGCCGCAAAAAGGTCTCCGGCTATCCCGGCAAAGACGTCCACCAGATGCGGATCGAAGTGCGAGCCCCTTTCCCGGTTGATGATCTCCATCGTGGTGTCCATGGGCAATGGCTCCTTGTATGGCCGCCGGGAGGTCAGGGCGTCAAAGACATCGACGATGGCAAAGAGACGCGCGGGCAGGGGAATCTCCGCCCCCTTCAGTCTGGACGGATAGCCGCTGCCGTCGAACCGCTCGTGGTGGCATTGCACCACATCGAGGGCGTCGCCGAGCCAGGCGTATCGGCCGATGATCTCCTCGCCATGCCGGGGATGAGCCTGCATGATCAACCGCTCGTCAGGGGTCAGCGCTCCGGGCTTGAGCAGAATCGTGTCGCTGATGCCGATCTTGCCGACATCGTGCAGAAAGGCGCCCTTGATCAGGCTGCGGATGACTTCGGCCGGAAGGCCAAGGGCTTCGGCAAAGCGGATGGCGTAGAGTGTGACCCGGTAGTTGTGGACGTTCGTGTCACTGTCCCGTTTGGCAATGGCGCTGCCCAGCACCTGCAACATGCCGATGTTCGCCCGGGACAAGTCCACGGACAGCCGGATCAAGTCCCGGTTCAGGGCCATGATGATCGGGTAGAGAGCGACGGTCGTGGCCAGAATCAGCACCACGACCTGAATCATGGACGATATGAACCGCTCCTGAATCGCGGTCATCGTCTCCTGGTCGGCCTGATAGACCCCCTCGAAGTGCCCGGTGAGCTTCCCCGCTCCGTTGCGCAGTGGCACCAGGACGGATACCGCCAGCCTGCCGTCCAGATAGAAGGTGGTGTACTGAGCGCCGGGGGAGGGCGCCAAGAGATGCTGCCCGTGGTCTTTCGCCGCCGCCTCGACCCCGGGGCGGGTCACGGCGACGGTCTTTTGTCCTGCTCCGTTGTACAGGGTAACGGCAACGAAGTGACCCGCCCGGATATGCTCGGCGCTCCTCTCCAGAAGCAGCCGCTGATGCTCCGGCTCCTTGCTGTTCAGATAATCCAGGGTGTCCTGCGTGAACGGGCTTGATTCCCTGATCGCCAGATCCCGGACCATCCTGTCCACCTGCCGGATCTCGATGGCATACACCGCGGCGCCGATAACGAGCGACAGAAGGGGCCAGGCCAGGATCAACCTCAGAATCAGGGCCTTCCGGATCGTTGCGGGTATGGTCAGCATCTTGGGCCGCCAGCCAGGCCCCTGAGGAGAACGAATCGGCAGGTCATCGTCTGCCGGGCCTGGTGCCAGAACTACAGCATTGAACCGAAGGGGAAGTCAACGTTCGTACGAGAATTGCGGCCACTGGCCGACCGGCGAAGACGAGGGGTACCCGCCGCGCAGAGCCCTGAAGGGGCGACCCATACCAGCCCAGGGCAACGCCCTGGGGACGGGGATCGGGGCGGCGATCCGGACGGTGACCGGGGACGGGGATCGGAATGGTGACCCGGACGGTTGTCCGGACGGCGATCGGGGCGGTGATCCGGACGGGAATGGGACGGTGATCCGGACGGGGGGGCGGCATGGCGATGGAGACCAGGATCGGTTGCGAAACCGTCGATCGGGGTCGGAATCGGATGGGAGGACGGCGTCGCAGGGCCAGCTGGCATGTTGGGGCGGGCGGGCCGGATTTCGCTCCTCCCTTTTCGCCGCCAGTGGCGTACAATAGGGCCGGCATCTCCCGGGCGATCCTGCCCGGCCCACGGGGCACCCCCAGCCAACAGCGAGGAGCGCAATGAGGCTATTGAAGAAAGGTCTTGGTCTCAAGCTGATGGTGTATTTGAGCCTGTCGCTGATCGCGGTATTCAGCGTGATCGGCTTCCTGAATATGCGCATGTACCGGTCGCATCTCATGATGGGGGTCCATCAGAATGCCGATCAGGTCAGCGATATCATCAAGGGCAGCACCAACTACTCCATGCTCACCAACGAGCGGGAGCGGGTGTATCAGACCATCACCGCCATTGGCCGCGAGCCGGGCATCCAGAAGATCAGGATCTACAACAAGGAGGGCTACATCACCTTCTCCACCGACCCGTCTGAAGTCAACACCATGGTCAACATGCAGGACGATGCCTGCGTGGTCTGCCACAGCGGCGGCAGCAATCCACCGGCTGGTGAGGTGGCCATCCGCGAGCGCAGCCGCGATTACTACAACAGGGCAGGCAGCCACGTCCTGGGCGTGATCAGTCCGATCAAGAGTGACCCGTCCTGCGTCACCGCGGACTGCCATGCCCACAGCGCTGACCAGAAGGTGCTGGGGGTTCTCGACGTGATCATGGAGCTGGACAAGCTGGACGCCATTCAGCAGGAGTACGAGCGGCGCTTTGTCTGGTATGTGCTCCTGACCATCCTCTTTGTCTGCGTCATCTCCAGTCTGTTCGTCTTCCTGGTCGTGCAGCGGCCTCTGAACGAGATCGTGGCCGGCACCGAGAGAATCGCTGCCGGCAAGCTGAGCTTTTCGATCGATGTCAAATCCGAGGATGAAATCGGCATGCTGGCCCAATCGTTCAACGCCATGACCTCGGATCTGAAGAAATCGCGCAACGAGCTGCTCGCCGCCAAGGCCTACACGGACAACATCATCCAGTCCATGCTCAATTCACTGGTCGTGGTCGACCGCAATGCCCTTATCCAGCATGTCAACAAGGCCACCTGCAACCTTCTGGGCTACTCCGAGGCGGAGCTGCTCGGGCAGCCCATGGCCATGATCTTTGCCAAGGGCTATTTCGAAGAGCTGGGCTTCAGCGACGCCTCCATCCATGAGTTCGGCGGCACCGGGGAGACGATCTACCAGGCGAAGGGTGGCAAGAAGATCCGGGTGCTCCTGTCGGCAGCAGCCATCCGCAACGATCAGGGCGAGTTCCAGGGCGTGGTCTTCATCGCCCAGGACATCACCCTGCAGACCGAGGCCATGCGGGCCGGCCATCTGTCCTCCCTGGGGGAGCTGGCGGCCGGCGTCGCCCATGAGATCAACAACCCCTTGAACAGCATCATCAACTTGGCGCAGATTCTGATCGATGAGCTGGAGGCCGAGGTACCGCTCACGGAAGAGCTGCTGTTCCGGATCATGAACGAGGGCGACCGGGTGAGCAACATCGTGCGCAGCCTGCTGTCCTTTGCCCGGGAGACCGATCGGGGCAAGACCCTGGCCATGGTGCATGAGATCACCCGGGAAACCCTGGCCCTGACCGACGCGCAGCTGTTCAAGGATGGCATCGTCCTGGATCTGCAGGTTCCCGATGACCTGCCCTGCCTGATCGCCAATTTCCAGCAGATCATGCAGGTGTTCATCAACATCATCAACAACGCCCGTTACGCCCTGAATCAGAAGTACCGCGGCGCCCATCCCGACAAGAAGCTGACCATCAGCGGCGAGCTCAAGCACCTCGACGGCAGTTGGGTGATTGACGTCAGCTTCCTGGACGCCGGTACCGGCATCCCGGCCTCGATCATCGACAAGGTCATCAACCCCTTCTTCACCACCAAGCCGGCGGGCCAGGGCACTGGCCTGGGCCTGGCCATCAGCCACGGCATTGTCACGGACCACGATGGCAAGCTGATCATCGAGAGCGTGGAAGGCGAGTACACCAGGGTCACCACCCGCTTCCCGGTGCCGGAAAGCGAGCAGCTGTCCAGCGCCGAGCCGGTCAGCGGCCCGGTTTCGGTGCAGGATATCGACCTGCACGGCTGAGGCGGACGTCAGGGCTCGATCTTGGCCAGGGCGGCGGCGGCGCCGATGACCACCAGGCGGTCTCCCGCGCCCAGGCGGTCGTTGGCGCGAGGAATGAAGCGGAAGGTCTCCTCGGCGGCCTGGCGGATGGCGACCACCTGGACACCGAAGCGGTTGGTGAGGTCGATCTCCCGCAGACTCCTGCCAGCCCAATGCTCCACGATCAGCTCTTTCAGGGCCATCTTCTGGTCGAACGGCAGGTATTCGATGAAGCCGGGATTGGCGATGCGGTTGGCCAGCTGCTTGGCGGCCAAGTGCTCCGGGATGATCACCTCGTCTGCCCCCACCTTGCGCAAGAGCTTCTCGTGATCGGAGTTGATGGCCTTCACCCACACCGAGGGCACGCCCAGCTCCTTGAGGTACATGGTGATCATGGTGCTGGCGGCGATGGAGTCGCCCACCGAGACCAGCACGTGGGACAGGTCGGCGAAGCCCATCTGCTGCAGGGCCTTCTTGTTGCTGGCCTCGGCCTGGAAGACCTGGGTGAAGACCTGCTGCGCCCGGGCCACGTTGGCCGCGTTGCTGTCCACCCCCAGCACCGACTGTCCGAGCTTGATGAGGGTCTTGCCAAACGTGTAACCGAACTTGCCCAGGCCGATGACGCCGATCTGCAGGGGGGCAGGCATAGGAGGTCTCCTCGACTCCGGAGGAAAGGTCAGCCGATGAGCATGTCGTCCTCGGGCCAGGTGAAGAGCTCCGGCTCCTGGACGCTTTGCATGGCAGCCACGAACAGGATCGGTCCCAGGCGGCCTACGAACATGAGGGCCGTGATGATGAGCTTGCCGGCGACGCTCAGCTTCGGGGTAAGCCCGGTGGACAGGCCGACGGTGCCGAAGGCGGACACTGCCTCGAAGAGCACGTCCAGCTCGATGCCGCCGGCCTGGGGGTGGGGAACAGTACCGCCTTCGGTCACGGTGAGGAGGAAGGCGGCAATACTGATGATGCCGCTGGCAAAGACGAAGAGGATGATCGCCCGGCTGTGGGTGGCGCTGTTCACGGCAAAGCGGCCGATGACTGCCTGGCGCCGGCCCCGCAGCTGGGCCCTGGTGAAGGCCCACAGGGTGCGGCAGGTGGTGACCTTGATGCCACCGGCGCAGGAGCCCGGGGCGCCGCCGATGAACATGAGGATGATCATGATGAGCAGCGAGATGTTGGTCATCTGGCCGATGTCCAGGGTGTTGAAGCCGGCGGTCCGGCAGGTCACCGACTGGAAGAGGGCGGCCAGGATGGTCTCGTCCCAGGGCCGGCTGGCAGGCTGGCCGCCGAGCTCGCTCAGGTACAGTCCACCGGCACCGGCCACCACCAGAAAGGCCGAGGTGGAGAGGACGACGCCGGCGTACCAGGAGGGACGGCGGCGGGGCCACTCCCGGCGCAGCCGGCTGGCCAAGAGTGATTGACCCTCGATCAGGACCGAAAAGCCGATGCCGCCCAGGATGATGAGTGCCATCACCACCAGGTTGATGCCCCAGGCGCCGCGCCAGTCCATGAGGTTGCTGGCGTAGAGAGAGAAGCCGGCGTTGCAGAAGGCGGAGACCGCGTGGAAGAGGGCGGCGAAGGGAGGGAAGCCCGCGGGGGCCAGGAGATGCAGCAGGATGGCGCCTGCCGCCTCGATGAGCACGGTCAGGAGCACCAGGCGCACCAGGAAGCTGCCCAGGCGGAAGCTGGGATCGTGCAGCAGGCTCTGCCCCACCGCGATGCGGTCGGTGAGGGAGACCCGCTGCCGCCACAGATAGAAGATCAGGCTGGTCAGGGTCATGATGCCCAGGCCACCGGCCTGGATGAGGACCAGGATCACCCCGTGGCCGAAGGGGCTGTACGCGGTGCCGGTATCGACCACCGTCAGGCCGGTGACGCAGGTGGCGGATGTGGCGGTGAACAGGGCGTCCAGCCAGCCGATCCGGCTGCCGGCGGCGCTCCAGGGGCTGTGCAGGAGCACGGTGCCCGCCAGGATCATGAGGGCGAAGAACAGGATCGGCAGAAGGAGCGGGCTTGGGGCCGGGCGGCGCATGGGGTCGGCGGCCCAATCTTCCCCAGGCTGGGCCAGGCTGGCAAGGCGCCTGGCCGGGGCGGCGGGGCCCCGGCCAGGCACGGGCCGATCAGGTGGGCAGGGAGGTCAGGTACGAGCGCAGGTTGGCCTTCTTGTTGAGCAGGCCCAGCTTCTTGCGCAGGTTGTGGCGGTGGAAGAGCACGGTGTTGATGGAGACCCGCACCACCTTGGCGATGTCCTTGTTGGTGCGGCCCTCCTTGATCAGGTTGGCGATCTGGATCTCCTTCGGGGTCAGATCCAGGTACTTGGCCGCCATCTTGGCGGTGACCGGCGAGATGATCTCCTTGAGATTGGTCTCCAGGATGGTGACATAGGCGGTTTGGGTGCTGGACAGCTCGGTGTTGTTCCGGAGCTTCTCCATGTAGGGCATGATCAGCCGCTTGACGTTGGTGAGCACCCGCTCCTCCAGCTCCCGCTTGTCCTCCTCCCGGCGGACCAGAAGGACATTGAGGGCCGCGTTCACCTCCTGGAGGTTGTGGGTGTGGGTCTCCAGCTCCGCCTCGCGCTGCCGCAGCACCTCTTCCGCGGCCTTCCTTGAAGAGATGTCCCGGATGATCAGGGTGACGAAGGAGCCGTCTTTGGTCCGCCAGCGACTCTCGGACATCTCCATGGGGAACTCGCTTTCGTCCTTGCGCACCCCGCGAAGATCCATCAGCCGATCCACACCGCCGCGGCTCCGGCTGCTGGTCTTTTTGAGCATCTTGGTCACGGCCTTGCGATCTTCCTTGGGCAGAAGGTCGACAAAGGGACGGCCCAGGGCCTCGGCCGCCGGGTAGCCGAAGATCTCGGTGGCGCCCTGGTTCCAGAACATGATCAGCCCTTCCCCGTCCACGGTGACGATGGCGTCACTGGCCGCCTCCACGACGGATCGGAACTTCACCTCCTTGGCATCCAGATCCTCCATGGACCCCTTGAGGGCCGCGGCCCGCTCCTCCAACTCGGCCTTGAGCTTGTCCAGGGACAGGGTCTTGGCCTCGAAGGCCTGGGTCAGCTCCCGGTTCTTGAGGATCGTCTGGTAGGCGTCGACGGCCTGCTTGAGGACCACCCTCAGGTCTTTGGTCTCCCAGGGCTTGACGACATAGCGGAAAGCGTGGCCGCGGTTGATGGCATCGAGGATCTCCGCCGTGTCGGTGAAGGCAGTCAGGATCAGGCGGACAGTGTCCGGGTAGTCCTTCTGGAGCTGCTCCAGGAAGTCGACCCCGCTCATGTGGTCCATGCGCTGGTCTGTGACCACCAGGGCCACATCCTTGTTGGCGGCCATCACCGCCAGCCCCTCCTCGCCGGAGGCCGCCGTCAGCACGTTGAACTCCTTGCCGAAGGAGATGCGGAAGTTGTCCAGGCTCGCCGGCTCGTCGTCTACATAGAGAAGCTTGAGTTTTTTCATGTTTCCTCATCCTTAATGCCAGGGTTGATCATGGGCGCGGCAAAGCCGCCTGCGGAGTGACGGGGCCGGGAGACGGAACAGCGGCCTGCGGTTCCCGCTATTCTAATCGGGACACACCTGGCGGTCAAGCATGGAGGCGGAGACGGCCTTGCAAAAATGGTGGCTCCGACCGACGGGCCGGTCTAGCGGGCTTGGCAGGAGAGGCGGCCGGTGACGGTGAGGGCGCCGGTGTCCAGGCGGTACAGAAGGCCCTGGCCGTTAATGGTAAAACCTGGGCCCTCCACCAACACCGGCCCGCCGCCCACGATCTGCTGATCCCGCACCAGGAAGCTGAGGAGCGGGGTCTCGATGCGGTAGCCGCTGGCGGCCCGGCCCTGGACATCCGGCTCCAGGCGCAGCTCCTGCCGGGTGGTCTCGAAGCTGCCGCGGCTGGCGGTGACCCGCAGGGCCTCTGCGCCGGCCTGCCGGAAGACGGCCTCCACCCCGACCAGGGCAAGGGTTTCGCCGCCGGGGCCGGTGCTGGCGGCCTGGTCGCTGATCAGCTCCCAGGCCTCGCCGTCCCGGCGCTCCAGGACGAAATGGGCTCGGCTGATGGCCAGCTGGGGCTGGCTTGTCCCTGGCGGTGCGGCGGCCTGGTCCGCGGTCCTGGCCAGGAACTGCGACAGCGGGCTCCGGAGCAGGGCGGTGGCGAGGATGGTGGCGGCCAGCGCCAGGGGCAGGCCTGGGCGCCGGCTCAATCCGGGCTGCATGCAGGCTGGGACCGGATTGGCAGGGGAGAAAAGGGGTGGCCGTGCCGGCCAGCGGCGACAAGCAGGTCAGCGCGGCGGCGCGAGGGGGGCACTGGCAGGGGACTTGGCATCACCGGGGCAGGGCATCGAGGATGCCGGCGACGAGGCCTTGCGCCTCCAGGAGAAGGTGGCAGACCTCCCGCACCGCACCCCGGCCGCCACCAGTGGTGGTGATGAAATGGGCGGCCTCCTTCACCTCCCGGGGCGCTTCCGGCACCGTGGCAGCCAGCCCCACCTGGCGCAAAAGGGCCAGGTCCAGCCAGTCGTCACCCATGAAGGCGATCTGGGACCAGGCGAGGCCCAGGCGGTCAGCCAGGGTCTGGCAGGTCTCCTTCTTGCGCCGGGCGCTCTGGAAGACATGGGTGAGCCCCAGATCCGCGGCCCGGCGCGCCACCACCTCCGACTGGCGGGCGGTGATGAGGGCGACCTCAAGGCCGGCCTCCAGGAGAAGCCGGATGCCCAGGCCATCCCGGACGTGGAACGCCTTCCACTCCTGGCCGCCGGGGCCGTAGTAGAGGGTGCCGTCGGTGAGGATGCCGTCCACGTCCAGGGCCAAGAGGCGGATGGAGCGGCCCCGGTGCAGGGCGCTCTGGTGGCGGTTGCCCATGGCCAGAAGGCCCCGGGTGACATCGCAGTCAGAAGGGTAGGATTCGTGGGGCATGGCCTGGCCGGCTACCCAAAGAGATACCGAGGCTACGCTGCCTTCCCCCGGAGAGCTTCCGCGACCTCACGTGCAGCGTCACCGGGCGCGCCTTTGGTGAGATACCGGCGGCTGCGCAGCTCAAAGGGGACGATCGAGGCGTCGAGGTCTGCCTCGACGATGGGGATCAAGCGCTTGCCCGTGCCCAGTGCGACGCCGAGTTCGAAGAGCAAGTCCGGACGTCGTGCATTGGCTGCGGAAACAATGGCCACGATCGCGTCGCTTCCCCGCAGGCCCGCCTCAACGGCCTCTGAGATCGAATCGCCGGGATGCACCTGCCACGTGTCGAGCCACACCTCCACACTCTGATCCCGCAACGCCTCCGCGAACTTGCGAACCCACTCCGTGTCGTCGTGCGAGTAGGAAATGAAGACCTTAGGTCCGCTCATGGGGCACCCTCGTCGGAACTGCAGGGATGGCGCCGGATCCGGCCACGGAGTTGACCGAGGTACACGTCGATCTCGTTCAATGTGAGCAGATCCCGCTTTTTGAGGAGGACCGGAACGCCCGGTCGCGCCTGAAGCTCGCTTGCCGATAGTCCCAGAAGGAGACCTACAATGGGAATGCGCCGGCCCCAGGCCGCGCCCAGCTCGGCCCAGACGTACGGCCGCTCGAGTGCCCAGGGTGTGATCAGCACCACCAGTTCGTCGGCTTTCTCCAGGAAGGACAGGATGTCGTCCTCAAAATCGGCGCCGACGTCAATTTCCGCCTCGTCAAGAAAGGGCACTGCACCGCGGTCCGCGATCTCGCGTGCGATCTGCTTGGCGACCCAGGTGTCTGTGCCGCTGTGGCTGATGAACACCAGATGTTGGCCGCGATCGTTGGTCAATGGGCTGGTCTCCGTGGGTCCTCACCGAAGCTCTTCCTGGACCGCCCGGCGGATGGCCAGGAGGCGATCGAGCAGTGGACCCACTTCGGCCAGGGGCAACGAATTGGGGCCATCGCACCGGGCCCGGTCCGGGTCCGGATGCACCTCGAAAAAGACGCCGTCCACGCCGGCTGCCACCGCGGCCCGGCTCAAGGCGGCCACATGCCGGCGCTCGCCAGCCGAGCAGCCGTCACCGGCACCGGGCAGCTGCACCGCATGGGTGGCGTCGAAGATGACCGGCCAGCCCAGGTCCGCCATGATCGCCAGGCCCCGCATGTCCACCACCAGGTTGTTGTAGCCGAACGAACTGCCCCGTTCGGTGAGGAAGATGCGATCACACCTCCCGGCCGCAAGCTTGGCCACCACGTGGCGCATGTCCCATGGGGCGAGAAACTGGCCCTTCTTGACATTGACCACTCGGCCGCTGGCCGCAGCGGCCAGCAGGAGGTCGGTCTGGCGGCAGAGGAAGGCCGGAATCTGGATGACGTCCAGCACGTCCGCGGCGGCCGGCACCTGGGCCGGCTCATGGACATCGCTGGTGACCGGCAGATCAAGATCGGCCTTGAGGCGGGCCAGGATGGCCAAGCCCTTCTTCAGGCCCGGGCCGCGGTAGGCCTGGGCCGAGGTGCGGTTGGCCTTGTCCCAGGAGGCCTTGAAGATGAAGGATACGCCGCGCTGGGCGGTGAGATCCCGGAGGGTGAGGGCGATGTCCCGGGCCAGGGCCTCGTCTTCCAAAACGCAGGGCCCGGCGATGACCAGGAGCGGCTGGCCGGCACCGACCGTCAGGCGGCCGGCCAGGGAGACCAGGGTCATTTTTCGCCGCGCCGCCGCAGGGCCGCGGCGATGAAGGCCGTGAACAGGGGGTGGGGGGCCATGGGCCGGCTCTTGAACTCGGGATGGAACTGGCAGCCCAGGAACCAGGGATGGTCGGTCAGCTCGACGATCTCCACCAGCTCGTTGTTGGGGGAGACGCCACTCACCACCAGGCCCCTGGCCTCCAGGGCCTCGCGGTACTGGTTGTTGAATTCGTAGCGGTGGCGGTGGCGCTCGAAGATCTCATCCGTGCCATAGGCCTGATGAGCGAGGCTGCCCGGCATAAGCCGGCAGGGATACGCCCCCAGCCGCAGGGTGCCGCCGAAGTCGGAATGCTCGTCCCGGATCTGGATCTCCTGGGTGCGGTAGTCGAACCACTCCCGCATCAGGTAGATGACCGGCTGGGGGGTTTCCGGATCGAACTCCCGGCTGTTGGCCTCGGGCAGGTCGGCCACGTGGCGGGCGAACTCCACCACCGCCAGCTGCATCCCCAGGCAGATGCCGAAAAACGGGATCTTGCCCATCCGGGCGAAGGTGACGGCATTGATCTTGCCCCGCACCCCTCGGCCACCAAAGCCCCCGGGCACCAGGATGCCGTCGACGTCGGCCAACAGCGCCTCCGGCGGCTTGTCCTCCAGGTCCTCAGCGCTGACGTACTGGAGCTCCACCCGGGCGTCGTTGGCGATGCCGCCGTGAACCAGGGCCTCATGCAGGCTCTTGTAGGACTCTTTCAGGTCGACATACTTGCCGATGATGCCGATCTTGACCTGGCGGCCGGGGCTTTTGATCCGGTCCACCAGCTCCCGCCAAGGCTCCAGGCGTGGCGCCCCGGTCCAGACGTTCAGCAGATCGAGGATCTTGTTGTCCAGGCCCTCCTCGTGGAAGCACAAGGGCACCTCGTAGATGCTCTCCACGTCCCGGGCGGTGATCACCGCATCCACGTCGACGTTGCAGAACAGGGCGATCTTGGATTTGATCTCCCGGGACAGGCGCTGCTCGGTGCGGCACAAAAGGATGTCCGGCTGGATGCCGATGGCCCGGAGCTCCTTGACCGAGTGCTGGGTGGGCTTGGTCTTGACCTCGCCGGCGGTGCGGATATAGGGGACGAGGGTGACGTGGATGAAGATGGCGTTCTGGCGGCCGGCGTCGATGCGGAACTGGCGGATCGCCTCCAGGAAGGGCAGGCTTTCGATGTCGCCCACCGTGCCGCCGATCTCGATGATGGCCACGTCGATGCCGTCGGCCAGGCTGCGGATGGCAGCCTTGATCTCGTCGGTGATATGGGGGATGACCTGGACCGTGCCCCCCAGGTACTCACCCCGGCGCTCCTTGGTGATGACGGCGTTGTAGATGCGGCCGGTGGTGTAGTTGTTCGCCTGGCCCATGGTGACATGGGCGTAGCGCTCGTAGTGGCCCAGATCGAGGTCGCTTTCGGCGCCATCGTCGGTGACGAACACCTCCCCGTGCTGGAAGGGGTTCATGGTGCCGGGATCGACGTTGATGTACGGGTCGAGCTTCTGGAAGGTGACCTTGAGGCCGCGGCTTTCCAGGAGGGCGCCGATGGCGGCAGCTGCCAGGCCCTTGCCCAGGGAGGAGAGAACGCCGCCGGTGATGAAGATGAATTTCGTCTTGTGAGGGGCGCGGCTCGGACTCATGGCGGCAGTATAGCCAGCGGTCGGGTTTTGTCAATACGGCGGGACAGCGGCCGTCAAGGCTCACGGGACGCGGGGTTGCCAGCGGCCGGCGAATGGAGCACAATCGGGCAAGCAGCTCTGTTCGCAAGCCCTCTAGCCCAGGTCCAGCCCATGAAGCGTCTTGTTCTTCTGGCCGGTGTCATGCTGGCCGCCGGCCTGGCCGGCTGCTCGACCCACAAGCCGGCGGCGCTGCCGCCGGCCACCTCCCTTCCTCCCCCATCGCTCCCCAGCCGGCTGCCGCCAACAACCGGCCGCATCCCGGCAACCCAGCGGCCCTATGTCATCGACGGCCGCACGTACTACCCCCTGCCCTCAGCGGTGGGCTACGTGGAGGAAGGGGTCGCGTCCTGGTACGGCGAGCCCTCCCACGGCCGGCGTACCGCCTGTGGAGAGGTCTACGACATGTACGGCCCCACCGTGGCCCACAAGACGCTGCCCATGCACACGCCGCTCCTGATCCAGAACCTGGACAACGGCCTGGAGATGGTGGCCCGGGTCAACGACCGGGGTCCTTTCGTCAAGGAGCGGGTGGTGGATCTTTCCTACGGGGTGGCCCGGGAGCTGGGGGTGGTGGCCCGGGGCACCGCCCGGGTGCGCATCGCGGCTCTGGGGGAGGGGATTCCCCCGGGGGCGCCGGGCGGCGCTCCCCAGCTGCTGCCGCCGCCTGATTTCGACCGCGGCGAGTTCTATATCCAGGTGGGCGCCTTCGTGGAGTCGGCCAATGCCGAGCGGCTGCGGGCGCAGCTGGCCGGGGCGGGCAGTCAGGCGGTTATCGAGCGCTACGACCGGGGCGACCAGGTCTTCTTCCGGGTGCAGGTCTATGCCGGCCGGCACCTGGCCGCGGCCCGGGAAGCGGAGGTGGCCTGGAGCGGCGCCGGCTATCCCCAGGCCTTTGTGGTCGCCCGCTGATACCCGGCACTGCAAAATGGCCAACAGGTAGGGGCAGCCCCCCGTGGCTGCCCGCCGGCCTTGCTACGGCAGCCATGGGGCTTGCCCCTACCACCCGCGCTACCGATGCCGCGCGACGGGGCGCTCAGTGCTTGAAGGCCCGCTGGCCGGTGAATTTCATGGCCACCTGGGGCCGGGCCTCGTTGCATGCCTGGATGGTCTCCCAGTCCCGGGCCGAGCCGCCGGGCTGGACGATGGCGGAGACCCCCTGGCGGATCCCCACGTCGGCCCCATCCCGGAAGGGGAAGAAGGCGTCGGAGACCATGATCGAGCCCGGCAGCCCGGCCCGGTCGGCCTGGACCTGCCGGTCGATCTCCTCCTTTTCGGCCTGGTCCCGCTCCCCCTTGTCGATGGCCAGAGTCAGGTCCGCGTACGGGATGCCCAGGCGGTCGAAGCAGAGGATGTCGGCGTACTTGGTGTAGGCCTTGTAGACGGCGATCTGGGCCACCCCCACCCGGTCCTGCTCGCCGGTGCCGATGCCCGTCGTGCAGCCGTCCTTGACATAGATCACCGAGTTGGAGGTGACGCCCTGCTCCACAGCCCAGCCGAAGAGCATGTCGGCGACCTCCCGGGCGTCCGGCTCCCGCTCCACCCGGTGCTCCTGCCCCTTGACCACGCACACCGCAGGCTTGAGGTCCTGCGGCCTGAGAACCGCATTGACCGGCGACTGCTGGACGATGATGCCGCCGTCGATGAGGCTCTTGAAGTCCACAAAGCGCTGGTGGACAAAGTCGGCCAGCCGCTCGATGCCGGGCACCTTGACCACCCGGAGGTTCTTGCGCCGGGCCAGGATCGCCAGGCTGCCTTCCTCGAATTCCGGCGCGGCCACCACCTCCAGGTAGTTCTCGCTCATGGCCTCGGCGGTGGTCGTGTCCAGGGCCCGGTTCACCACCACCGCGCCGCCGAAGGCCGCGATGCGGTCCGCGCGGTTGGCCCGCTGGTAGGCTGTGGCCAGGGAGTCGCCCAGGGCGACGCCACACGGGTTGTTGTGCTTGACGATCACCGCCGCTGGGCTGGCCATGAGGAATTTCACGATATTGAGGGCATTGTCGATGTCGGTGAGGTTGATCTTGCCCGGGTGCTTGCCCACCTGCAGCATGTCCTCGACGCCGATGGCCGAGACCAGCCCGTGGCCTGGCGCCACGAACTGGCAGCCCCCCAGCACCAGGTTGCCGTTCACCAGCTCATAGAGGGCGGCCTCCTGGTCCGGGTTCTCGCCGTAGCGCACCCCCCGCTCATCGATGGTGCCGTCCTCCTGGGGGATCTTCCAGGTCTTCTTCCGGTAGACCAGGGTCTGGTCGCCGAAGGAGATGGTCATCTCCATGGGAAAATGGTCGCCCAGGATGGTGGTGTACATCTTCTTGAGATCGGCCATGCTGCTCCTCCTTGGGGGTATGAGCTGTGCGGTTGCGGTTCTGGTGAGCCCTGGCGTGCAGGGTCAAAAGGGTCTTGGCGCCGAGCTGCCTGTTGGGCTCGTGGGACTTATGGGACCTGTAGGACCTATGGGACAGATGAACCCCCGGGGATTCGCGGCGCGACTACGCCGCCTGGAAGGCGCTGTCCCAGTCCTTGCACACCGGGTCGAAGCCCTGGGCCCGGATGGCGGCGGCTACCTGGGCCAGCGACCGGTGGTCGCCGACGGCGAACTGCTCGCCGGCCCGCTCCGGCTGAGAATAGCCGCCCGGAGCGGTGCAGGAGCCGGCGGAGTAGCGGGTGGGGCCCAGGCCCATCATGCCGTCCCGGAAGCGCGCCTCCTCCCGGGTGGAGAGCACCAGGCCCACATCCGGATCGAAGAGCCGCAGGGCGAAGACCAGCTGGGCCAGATCCCGCTCGCCCACCGGGGCCAGAGCCTGGAACTCGCCGGTGGCCGGCCGCAGGCGCGGGAAGGAGACGGTGCAGGCGGTCTGCCAGAAATGGCGCCGCAGCCAGGCCAGATGGAGGCCGATGGCCAGGCCCTCGGCCCGCCAATCGGCCAGGCCCAGCAGGGCGCCGATGCCCACCTCCCGCATGCCGGCGGCGGCGGCCCGGGCCGGGGTGGCAAGGCGGAAGTCGTAATCCCGCTTGCGGCCAGCCGGATGGACCTGGGCGTAAACCCGGCGGTCGTAGGTCTCCTGGTAGACGGTGACGCCGGTGACCCCGGCGGCGAACAGCTGCCGGTAGCCCTCTTCGGACAGGGGCTGCACCTCCACCGCAAGGGCGGCGAAGCGGTCCTTGAGACGCCGGGCCAGGGCCGCCAGGCGGGCTACCCCCAGGTGGGGGGGGGATTCGCCCGCTACCAGGAGCAGATGGGCGAAGCCCCGGCCCCGCAAGATCTCGGCCTCCGCCTCTGCCTCGTCCAGGCTCAAGGAGCGGCGGGCAATGGCGTGGTCCGCGGAAAAGCCGCAGTAGAGGCAGCGGTTGGCGCAATAGTTGGAGAGATAGACCGGGGCGTAGAGCTGGATGGTGCGGCCGAACCGCTGCCGGGTGAGGCTGGCGGAACGGGCCGCCATCTCCTCCAACCGGTGGCCGGCAGCCGGGGACAACAGGGCTGCCAGGCGCTCCAAGGTCAGGCCGGTGGAGGCCATTGTCCTGTCGACCTGGGCCGGCGTCACCGCCGCCAGGCGGGCGGTGAGCGCAGGGAAATCCGGGATGGCTGGGGCAAGGCTTGCGGCCGGCATGGGGGAAGCGGAGTCTGGGCTCGGCCGGGCAGGCAGCTACCCGTGCAGGAAGCCGGTGAGAGGGGACGAGGCGGCAGCGGTGAAGCTGCGAGGGCCGAGGCCGGCCTCGAAGGCGGTGCGGCCGGCGGATACGGCCTGGGCAAAGGCCGCGGCCATGCGCACCGGGTCGGCGGCCACGGCAATGGCGGTGTTGACCAGCACGGCATCCGCCCCCATCTCCATGGCCTGGGCCGCATGGGAGGGGGCGCCCAGGCCGGCGTCCACCACCACCGGCACCGTGGCCTGGTCGATGATGATCGCCACCATGAGGGCGGTGGTGAGGCCGAGGTTGGTGCCAATGGGCGCGCCCAGGGGCATCACCGCCGCGGCCCCGGCATCCTGGAGTCGCAGGGCCAGGATCGGGTCGGCATTCATGTACGGCAGCACGGTGAAGCCGTCCGCCGCCAGCTCCCGGGTGGCGGCCAGGGTCTCCACCGGATCCGGCAGCAGGGTACGGGGGTCGGGGGTCACCTCCAGCTTCACCCAGTCGCCGCCGCCGGCCGCCCGGGCCAGCCGGGCCAGGCGCACCGCCTCGGCGGCGGTGCGGGCGCCGGAGGTGTTGGGCAGGAGCCAGTAGCGGCTCCGGTCCACGGCGGCCAGGGTATCGTCCGCCGGATCGTCGAGATTCACCCGCCTGAGGGCCACCGTGACCATCTCCGCCTGGGAGGCGTCCAGGGCGGCGGCCAGGACCTCGCCGGAGGCGAACTTGCCGGTACCGACAAAGAGGCGGGAGCGGAAGGTTTTGCCAGCGATGACCAGCATGGCTTCAGCCCCCCCCCACGAAGCGGACCAGCTCCAGCACCCCGCCGTCTGCCAGCACCGTCTGGCTGTAGTCATCCTTCTTGAGGACGCGACCGTCGAGCTCCACCACCAGGGTATGGGGGTTGAGCGCAAGATCGCGGATGAGGTCGGCCACCGTGCTGCCGGCGGCAACCGCTGTGGCCTTGCCGTTGACCGTCACGGTCATGACCTGATCTCCTCCTCGTCCTCGACTCCCAAGAGCAGGCGCAGGATCTGGTTGGCCTGCTGGTGGGCGGCGATGCCCACCCGCGGGGCCATGAGCCCCCGGCCGGGCTGCGCCGCCGAGATCTCGTCGCCCACCAGATAGATGCGGGGCGCCAGGCGCCGGGTGCGGATGGTGTTGTTGTCGCCGAAGCCGGCAAGCCCCGAGGCGCCCACGTAGGCCACCCCGGGCATGGCGAGCCGGACCGCCCGGAGGGCTGCGGCCTTCATCGGGGCGCTGTCGAAGCACTCGGCCAGCACCTGGACGCCGGCAAAGACCTCCGGGATGTTCTCTTCGCTGAGGAGCACATCCCGGGTCGCGACCCGGATGCACGGACTCACCCGGCGCAGGGTGGCGGCCAGGGCACTGGTCTTCTTTTCGCCGATCTGGTCGATGAAGTACTGCTGGCGGTTGAGGTTGCTGGGCTCCACCACGTCGAAGTCCGCCAGGATCAGGGTGCCGACGCCGATCCGCGCCAGGGCCACCGCCACCATAGAGCCTAAGCCCCCAAGGCCCATGATCCCCACCGTCGCCGCCTCGATCCGGGCATGCACCCCGGGGGTGTGGCGGGCATGAAGCAGGTGGCGCATCTCGCCGGCGTCCGGGATCTCACCCCGGCGGATGAGGGCGACCTCGTCGCCATCCGCCAGAGTCTGGTCCGGGCTGGCCGGAAAACCGTTGACGATGAAGAGATCCGCCGCCGGCTTCAGCCGGGCGGCCAGGGCCGCCGGAGTCAGCCCCGGCGCGAAGGGAAGGGATCGCTCGTTGACCAGCAGCACCGTCCAATCTTACCGTAACCAGCCGGCCTGGGGTAGCGGTTTTCCCCGCTGGCGCGCCGGCATCAGCAGCAGGGCTCGGCCGAGCGCAGGAAGCCACCGGGCAGGGTGAGGAGGTCGTTCGTGGCCGGCAGCAGAACCGCAAGATCGCCGGTCGAGGTGGTCAAGGCGGTCAGGGCATGGCGCTGGCGGCGGCTGTGCCGGGCGAGGTGGACCAGGGCGCAGATCCTGGCCCCGGCCTGGCGGGCAAAATCCAGGGCGCCGGTGACGCTGCCGTGGCCGGCCGGGGGATCCTGGAGGGCAAAGGCCTCGTGGACGATCAGCTGGCAGCCCCGGGCCAGGGCGAGACAGGCCGCATTGGGGCGGCCGTCGCCGCTGTAGTAGATGGCCTGGTGGCCGTCGTCCAGGCGCAGGGCCAGGTTCATGGCGGAATGCTCGCTGGCAGCGGTCGCCAGCGTAAAGCCGGCCAGGCACATGGCACCGCCGTCCGGAATCGGGGTCAGCTGCAGGGGGAAGCCCAGCCGGGGCAAGAGGCCCGGGTAGGCGAGCTCGAAGGCCTGGGGGACAACCCGCTCCACGCCGGGGGGGCCGCAGACAACGAGCGGCCGGCGCCGGCCCTCCTCCCACAGCCGGAGCAGGAGAAGGGGCAGGCCGAAGAAGTGGTCGCCGTGGAAGTGGGACAGCCAGACCAGCTCCAGGGCATCCCGGTCGGCACAGAAGGCGAAGAAGCGGTGGGCAGCGGTGAAGCCGCAGTCCAGGAGGGCCAAGCCGGCCGGGCTTTGGGGGCTGCTCCGCACCAGGAGGGCGGTGTTCCCCTCCCGTTCGTCACAGGCCTCACCGACTCCAAGGAAAAGGATCTGCACCGTCGTTCTTCCTGGCCGCCGCTAGCGGCTGATCTCCTGCCTGGCCAGGGCCGCCCGCTCTTCATAAGCCTTGCGGCAGATGGCCACATCAGCCACGAAGTGACCGATCTCGTTCATGGTCAGGGCCTGGGGGCCGTCGCACAAGGCCCGTTTGGGCTCGGGGTGGCATTCCACCAGGATCATGTTGGCACCGGCGATCACCCCTTGCGCTGCAGCGTGGAAGATGTCCGGCAGGCAATCCGGCGCGATCTCTTTGATACCTACCGAGTGGGTGGGATCCACCGCCACCGGCAGGCGGGTCAGCCTTTTGACCACCGGCACGTGGGCAAAGTCCACCAGGTTGCGGTGGGGCTCGCCGAGCTGGGTCTTGACACCCCGCAGGCAGAAGATGATCTGCCGGTTGCCGGAGCTGGCGATGTACTCGCAGGCATTCAGGGAGTCCTCGATGGTGAGTCCCATACCCCGCTTGTAGAGGACCGGGAATTCCGCCTGTGAGCCCACCGCTTTCAGGAGCTCGAAGTTCTGGGCGTTCCGGGTGCCCACCTGGAGCATGATGCCGGTGGGCCGGCCGGCCGCCTCCAGTGCCTCTTTGATCTCCTCGATGTGCACCGCCCGCAGCACCTCCAGGGCCAGCACCTTGATGCCGTATTTCCCGGCCAGCTCGAAGACATAGGGCAGGCACTCCCGGCCGTGGCCCTGGAAGTCGTAGGGGCTGGTGCGGGGCTTGTAGGCACCCATGCGGGCGGTGGCGATCCCATGCTCCTTGAGGGAGCGGAATACCGCCTCGACGTTGGCCGGGTTGTCCACGGCACACAGGCCCATGAAGATGTGCAGGTTGTCCTGGCTGAACGAGACGCCGTTGTACTCGAAGCCGAGATCCCGCAGGTCAACGCCGTGGCGGCCAATCTGGCGGTATTTGCTGGAGATGCGCACCACGCGCTCCACCCCCACCATGCGCTCCAGGGGCTCGGTGGGCACGTCGTGGGTGGAGCCGATGACATAGATCTCGGTCACCGAGCGGCTGGCCCCATGGATGACCGAGCGCTGGGTCCGGACCTGGGGGAAATGGCGCAGAAAGTCGAAGACCTGGTTGGCCTCCGGGCTGTCGGGATCGATGTGGGGCTTCAAGATGATGATCATGGGGGCAGATTCCTGAGCCTGAGCGGGCTCTTTATATAAGGTAGAAGCGTCTGGGCAGCAATCGGCTGCCAGTGTGGACGGACATATACCACCAAACGCCGGTTTTGCCAAAGAGGATCGGCGACCGGTCTGCCCTCGGGGTCGGGGTCGGAATCGGAAGCGGGATCGTCCTTTCCGCCTTTTCCGGCCTTCCCCGCAGCCCCAAAAGATCGGCCCCGATCCCGATAACGACCCCGACCCCGAGCAGGGCCTTGGCGCGCGCGGGCGAAAGGGTTTGACAGGGCCGGCGGCCGGATTCTATCCTCGGGACGGCAGGGCGCATCAGCCCATTTGCTTCAACCCTTGCTGCCAGGAGACTGCCCCATGGACCAGGACCCCGCGCCCCCCGAGAACTTCCGCCAGTTCCAGGCCCGATTCGCCGACATGTTCGCGGCCTACGAGGAGGGAGCCCGGCTGGCCCGTGCCAGCGGCCCTCTGGACGAGGTGACCAGCCATCTCGTGCAGCTGGCGGCAGCCATTGCCATCCGCAGCCAGGGGGCGGTCCATTCCCACACCCGCCGGGCCCTGGCCGCCGGCGCCAGTCCGGAGGCTATCTTCCAGGTGGTGAACCTGCTGATCAGCACGGTGGGCTTTCCCAACGCCGCGGCCGGCTTTTCCTGGATCAACGACGTCGTCGGCCGCAATCAGCGCTGAGAAGCGGCGTCAAGGGAGGGCACGATGCCGGATCTGGCGAAAAGTCTGGGCGTCCGCTTCCTCGCAGCCACCAACCTGAGCCGCCGGGGGTCGGGGGAGAGGCTGGCCATCGCGCCGGTGCCGGCAGTGAAGACCTGCCCCGGCAGCCGCCGCCTGGCTCTGCCGGCGCCGCAGCCGCCGCCGGCCGATCTCTGGCAGATCCTGGCCCACCGCCGCTCCCGGCGGCGCTACGGTACGCGGCCCGTGACCCTGAGCGAGCTGGCGATCCTGCTGTGGGCCAGCCAGGGGCTTACCGATCCCTCCCGCCGGCCGGAGCTGCGGGCAGCGCCCTCCGCCGGGGCGCTCCATCCCATCGAGACCTACTGCCTGTGCCACCGGGTGGAGGATGTGGCGCCCGCCATCGCCCATCTGGATGTGGCGGCCTTTGCCCTGGAGATCCTGGCTGAGGGTCCGGTACGGGAGCCGCTCCTGTCCGCTCTTCTCGGGCAGACCATGGCCATGGGCGCCGCGGTCACCGTGGTCTGGTCGGCCCGCCTGCGCCGGACCATGGCCAAGTACGGGGATCGGGGCCTGCGCTACATCTGGCTGGATGCCGGCCACCTGGCGCAAAACCTGCTCCTGGCCGCCGAGGCCCTGGGGCTTGCCGCCTGCCCGGTGGGCGCCTTCTGCGACGACGAGCTCAACCAGCTCCTGGGCCTCGATGGCCAGGAGGAGACGGTGCTCTATCTGGTCACCGTCGGCCCGCCGGCCTGAGCCCGCCGCGGGCCGTCCCTTCTTCCGGGTTTTCGGCCATGAACATTCCTGCCGCTCCCGGATGCTGGCGGTGGGAGGTGACAGGGGTAGGCATCGGAAATGGCCTGCGGTATGATGGAAGGTGGGCGTGGAAGCCAGGCGGAGGTCCGGGCCGGCCTGCTGCGACGGTCAAGGTGATCCTGCCCCCCCCTCTTCCCGCTCCTCCCCATGAGGCCATGACCTCCCTGCCGCCCCCCAAGCCAACGCATCTTGCCCGGTCCCCGGGCGTCAGCCGCACCATCGCCGGGGCCCTGCTCCTGTGGACCGTCGGCATCGCCGGGGCGCTGGCCTGGAATCTGGCCGAGGAGCGGGCGGAGGCCGGGCGCCATGCCCGCATCGAGGCGGAAACCATCATCAACAAGGATCTCGCTCTGCGCCGCTGGGTGGCTTCCCGCGGCGGCGTCTATGTCAGGCCGGGCGCAGAGACGCCGCCCAACCCCTTTCTGGCCGGTCCGGGACGGGATGTGGTCACTTCCGATGGCCAGGCTCTCACCCTCATGAACCCCGCCTATGTGCTGAGACAGGTGATGGAAACCTACGGCCACCAGAGCGGCGGACGCGGCCACATCACCAGCCTGGTGCCCCGGAACCCGGACAATGCCCCGGATCCCTGGGAGCGGCAGGCTCTGGTCGCCTTTTCGCGTGGTGCCAGCGAGGCGGTGGCTGTCGGTGATGTCGAGGGCCGGCCGGCCATCCGGTTGATGTTGCCGATGCGCATGGAAGAGGCCTGCCTCAAGTGCCATGCCGACACCGGGGTGGAGGTGGGTGAGGTCCGGGGCGGGATCAGCACCGTGGTTCCCCTGGAGCGCTATCTGGCCAGCTCCCGGCAGCATATGGAGGCCCTGGTTTTGTCCCATGGCGGGCTCTGGCTGGCGGGCTTTGCCGGCATGGGCCTGGCCTGGCGCCGGGCGCGCCGGGAGGAGGGACGACGCCAGGTGGCGGAGGCGGCGCTCCTCGAGCAGCAGGCGCTGCTGGAGGCGACGGTGGCGGAGCGGACTGCCCAGTGGCGCGAGGAGCTGGCGCAGCGGGAGCAGGCGCAACAGGGGCTGGAGACCGCCAATGCGGAGCTGGCCCGGGCCTGCGCCGACCTCAAGCAATCCCAGTCCCTTCTGGTCCAGAACGAGAAGATGGCGGCGGTGGGGGTGCTGGCGGCCGGTATCGCCCATGAGATCAACAACCCCAACAGCTTTGTCATGAGCAACCTCCAGATCCTGCACAAGTATGCTGGCCGGGTGCAGGAATTCCTGGCCGCCGGTGCCGATCCGGAGCGGCAGGCCGAGCTGCCGGCCCTGCGGGCGCGCCTGAAGATCGATGCCATCCTGGCTGATCTGGAGTCCCTGGTGGCGGAGTCCCTGGAAGGGACGCAGCGGATCAAGAACATCGTCCTCAACATGAAGCAGTTCGCCCGGAGGGAGGACGGCGACAGCCGGTTGGCGGATGTCAACGCCGGCCTCGCCAGCACCCTCAACATCGTCTGGCACGAGCTCAAGTACAAGGCCACGGTCCAGAAGGAGCTGGGGCCGCTGCCCTTCACCCGCTGCAATCTCGGCCAGCTCAACCAGGTCTTCCTCAATCTCATCATGAACGCGGTGCAGGCCATTCCCGAGCAGGGCGAGATCACGATCCGCTCCTGGCACGACGGGGATCAGATCCTGGTGGCGGTCAGCGACAACGGACACGGCATGGCGCCGGAGATCCAGGCCCGGATCTTCGAGCCCTTCTTTACCACCAAAGAGCCCGGGAAGGGCACCGGCCTGGGGTTGGCCATCTCCTACGACATCGTCCGCCAGCATGGCGGCGAGATCACGGTGGCCAGCGAGCCGGGGAGCGGCACCACCTTCACGGTGCGGCTCCCGGTGCAGGCCTGAAGAGGGGCGTCGTGGACCGGTCCCTGGACTACCAGTATCTGTTCCTGCTGCCTGAAGGCCGGGAGGTGCGGGTGGCCATCGCCATCGAGCCGCACACCATGATTCTCTCCAGCCTGCCGGATCCGCCCTGGCCGGTCTGGACCGGCCTGGCCTTCCACCAGTGCCCCAATTGCCCGCTGGCCGGCGACGCCCTTCCCGCCTGTCCGGCGGCCCTGGCCCTGCTGCCGGTGGTGCGGAGCTTCGGTGGGCTCGCCTCCCACGATCCGGTGCAGGTCGAGATCATCACCCCGGAGCGGCGCATCAGCCAGGGGACGACGGCCCAAAGGGCGATCGGCTCCCTGGCCGGCCTGCTCTTGGCCGTCTCCGGCTGCCCGCGCACCGCCTTCTTCCGGCCCATGGCCCGCTTCCACCTGCCCCTGGCCAGCGAGGCGGAGACGACCTACCGGGCGGCCTCCATGTATCTCATGGCCCAGTATTTCCGGCGCCGGGATGGCCAGGAGCCGGACCACGATTTCGCGGGGCTGGCCGCCCTCTACCAGGAGATCCAGGCGGTCAACGCTGCCTTGGCCAAGCGCCTGCGGGCCGCCACGGAAACGGACTCCTCGGTGAACGCCATCATCCTGCTGGACATGTACGCCAAGGCGATGCCCTATGTCATCCGGGACGCCATGGAAGAGCTCCGGTACCTTTTTGCGTCTTATTGCGAGAACGACTCATGCCCCTGACCCATGACCACTGCTGGCAGGCCCTGGCCGCCATGGCCGATCCTGTCCTGGTCATCGACCCCCGGTTCCGGGTGCTGTTCATGAACGAGGCGGCGCGCCGCCTGTACCCGGCTGCGGCCCTGGACCAGGGCGAGGCCTTCTGCTATGCCATCAGCCATGGCCGGGACCGGCCTTGCCAGCTCCTGGGCGAGCACTGTCCCCTGCAGGAGGTGACGGCCACCGGGCAGGCGGTGCGCATCGTCCATGATCACTCGCGGCCCGGGGAAGCGCCGTGCTTCGTCGAGGTTTCGGCCGCGCCGCTGCGGGATGAGACCGGCGCTGTGATCGCGGTGGTGGAGACCCTCCGGGAGGTGAACAACCAGGCCCTGGTGCGCACCCTGGAGGAGTCCCAGATCCGCTTCCGCCGGATCATGGAGTCGGCGCCGGACGGGATGATCACCACCGACGCAGCAGGGGTCATCGTGGACTGCAACCAGGCGGCGGGTCGCATGTTCGGCTACGCCCCCGGTGAGCTGGTGGGACAGCCCATCGATCGCCTGCTGCCGGAGCACCAGGGCGTGGCCGCGGCCCTGGCGGTGCCGGAGGCGGAGGCTACAGAGCCGGCGGCCGCCGGCGGCCGGGTGCAGGAGACCATCGGCCGACACCGGAGCGGTGCCGAGCTGCCCGTGGAGATCTCTCTGGCCGCATGGAGCTGGGGCGGCAAGCGCTTCTTCTCCTCGATCATCCGGGACATCACCGACCGCAAGCGCCTGGAGAACGCCCTGCAGGAGGAAAAGGGGCTCCTGGAGCAGTCCCGCTACGATCTCATGGCCCGGCACACCGACCTGCAGGCCCTGGTCACCCTGGTGGAGAAGGCCAAGCGGGAGTGGGAGGGGACCGTGGACTGCATCGCGGACATGGTCGCCCTGGCCAACAGCGAAGGCCGGATCCTGCGCTGCAACCGGGCCTTCGCCGAGCTGGTGGAGGTGCCCGTCGCGCAGATTTGGGGGGAGCGGTGGCAGGTGCTGCTCGCCCGGCAAGGGCTGGCCGTGGACCCTGCCGGCGCCCAGGGCCAGGAGCATTACCATGCCGGCAGCGGGCGCTGGCTGGCCGTGAGTCTCTATCCCATCCAGCCCGAGCTGCGGGAGGGTCCGGCCGGGCGGGTGGTCACCATCCACGACATCACGGAGATCAAGCGGATCAGCCAGGAGCTGGAGGAGAAGAACCGGCAGATCGAGGGCAACCGCCAGAACCTGCAGGGAGCCCTGGATCAGGTCTCCACTCTCATCCGGCAAGTGGCCCAGGATGGCCGCTTCGACACCCGGTTCGTCAATCCGGATCTGACGCCTTGCTGGCAACGGTTGGCCTGCTCCCGGACCGACTGCCCCTGCCACGGCCGGGAGCCGGTCCGCTGCTGGCAGCTGGCGGGCACCTTTTGCCGGGGGAAGGCGCAGGGGGAATTTGCCGCCAAGCTGGGCAACTGCATGGCCTGCACCCACTACCGCAGTGTGGTCGACGACCCCATCGCCGCCATCGGCGAGCAGTTCAACAACATGATGTACATGCTGGAAGGCAAGAATCAGGAGCTGGAGAGGGCCTACAACGACCTGAAGCAGACCCAGGCCCAGCTGCTGCAAGGGGAAAAGATGGCCTCCATCGGCCAGCTGGCCGCCGGTGTCGCCCACGAGATCAACAACCCCATCGGCTTTGTCACCAGCAACCTGGCCTCCCTGGGCAAGTATGTCAACCGGTTGATCGAGCTGGTGGGCCTGCAGGAGAAGATGGTCGCGGCGGCCGGCAGCGCGGAGGGGCAGGAGCAGGTGGCGGCTGCTCGGCAGCGGCTGAAGATTCCCCTGATCCTGACCGACCTGCCGGCCCTGTTGGCGGAGACCCAGGAGGGCCTGGACCGGGTCCGGAAGATCACCACCGATCTCAAGGGGTTTGCCCGTCTGGACGGGGCGGAGCGCCAGTTCGCCGATCTCAACGCCTGTCTGGAAAGCACCATCACCATTGCCTGGAACGAGCTCAAATACAAGGCAACCCTGGTGCGGGATTTCGGCGATCTACCCCTGGTGGAGTGCTTTCCCCAAAGGCTCAATCAGGTCTTCCTCAACCTTCTGATGAACGCGGCCCAGGCCATCAACGGCAAGGGGGAGATTACTGTCCGCACCTGGCAGGAGGGGGATGACGCCCTGATCTCCATCCGCGACACCGGCTGTGGCATCCCGGCAGAGCACATCGGTCGCATCTTCGAGCCGTTCTTCACCACCAAGGAGGTGGGCAAGGGGACCGGCCTGGGCTTGAGCATCGTCTACGATATCGTCACCAAGAGCCATGGCGGTGCGATCACAGTGGCCAGTGAGCCGGGTCAGGGGACGGTCTTCACCGTCCGGCTGCCCATGCGGATGAAGGCGGAAGGATGAAGGATGAGGGATCGGGAGAGGACTTGATGGAACGGACCAGCGAGGAGCACCGGATCCTGCTCATCGAGGACGAGCCGGTCATGATGGGGGTGCTGGTGGATCTGTTGCAGAGTGTAGCCCGGGGCGCTTGCCAGGTGCTGCCGGCTGCCTGTCTGGCTGCCGGTCTGGAGGTCCTGCGCCGGGTGGCCGTGGATCTGGTGCTGCTGGATCTCAGCCTGCCGGACTCGGCTGGCCTCGCTACCCTGTCGGCGGTTCTGGCCGCCGCTCCCGAGGTGGCGGTGGTGGTGCTCACCGGCCTGGACGACCAGGACTTGGCCAGACGGGCGATCCAGGCCGGGGCCCAGGACTATCTGGTCAAGGGCCAGGCGGATGGGCGGCAGATCACCCGGGCCCTGGCCTACGCCCGGGAGCGGCGCCGGATCCTGGCCAGCCTGCAGCAGAGAAACGAGGAGCTGGCCCAGGCGCGGGCCCAGCTGGAGAAGGCGCTGGTTGACCTGAAGGACAGCCAGGTCCTGGTGCTGCAGCAGGAGAAGATGGCCTCCATCGGCCAGCTGGCGGCGGGCATCGCCCATGAGATCAACAACCCCGTGGGCTTCATCACCAGCAACCTCAACACCTTGCAGCGCTACCTGGCGCGGCTCTCCGAGCTCGTGGCCCTGCAGAGCGCGGCCCTGGCTGCCGAGGCGCCCCGGGCCGGCGCAGCCCTGGGCACCAAGCGGCAGGAGTGGAAGATCGACATGATCCTGGAGGACGCCCCCCAGCTCATCGCGGAGTCCCTGGACGGGGCCGAGCGGGTGCGGCGGATCGTGCAGGAGCTGCGGACCTTTGCCCGCCGGGATCAGGCCGAGGAGAAGGAGGCCGACCTCAACCAGGTGGTGGAGGGCGCCATCGCCATTGCCTGGAACGAGCTCAAGTACAAGGCCACCCTGGTGCGGGAGCTCGGGGAGCTGCCGCCGGTGCGGTGTCACTACCAGCAGCTGGGGCAGGTGGTGATGAACCTGCTGCTCAATGCTGTGCAGGCCATTGAGTCCCAGGGCGAGATCTGTGTGCGGACCTGGCGGGAGGGAGACTTTGTCTGCATCGCGGTCCAGGACACGGGCTGTGGCATCCCCCGGGAGCATCTGGACCGGATTTTCGAGCCGTTCTTCACCACCAAGGAAGTGGGCAAAGGCACGGGACTGGGGTTGAGTATCGTCTACAACGTGGTCCACAAGCACGAAGGCACGATTGACGTGGACAGTCGCGTGGGAGAAGGGACCACCTTCACGGTCCGCCTGCCGATTCGCGCTGCCGATCCTGCCCGGATCGATCAGGATCTCATCGGCAAGGCCTTGTAGGGGACAGCCTCGGAAGAAGCTGCGACGTTCTCATAGGGTGGGGAGCCATGGAGCACGCAATCCTGTTCGTCGATGATGAAAAGAACATCCTGCGCACCCTGCAGCGGCTGTTCATGGACGAGCCGTACCGGATTCTTCTGGCCAACAGCGGTCCGGAGGGGCTGGCCCTCCTGGAGCAGGGGGAGCGGCCGGCGGTCATCGTCTCCGATCAGCGGATGCCGGGCATGGGCGGGGTGGAGTTTCTGACCAAGGCCCAGGCCCTGGCACCGGACAGCATCCGGATGGTGCTCACCGGCTACGCGGACATCAACGCCGCGGTTGATGCGGTGAACCTTGGTGGCGCCTCCCGCTACCTGCTCAAGCCGTGGCACGACGATGATCTGCGGCTGGTGATCCGGGACGCGGTGGCCCGCTTCGATCTCGAGCGGGCCAACCGGGAGCTGACCTTCCAGCTGACCGATCAGAACCGGCAGCTGGAGGAGCTGACAGCCGAGCTGGAGGAGCGGGTGCAGCTGCGGACCCGGGAGCTGGACGACGCCCTGCAGACCCAGCGCCGCCTGAGCAGGATGCTGGAGCGGAAGGTGCAAGAGCTGGAGGGCCGGGACCGCATCCAGCAGCACCTGCTCACCCTCCATCCCCTGGCGGAAACCCTCAAGACCGTGCTGGAGACGGTGGTCCGAGCGGTGCCGGTGGACCGTGCCGCCCTCTACCTGACACCGCTGGCCGGGGAGGAGCAGGGGCCGGCGGCCAGCCATCCTGACGCCGGCGACGGCGACCTGCTCGCAGGGCTGGCAGACGAGGTCCGCCAGGTGGCGGCCTCCGGCGAGCCCTGGACCGGGGTGGTCGGCCCGGATACGGCCGTGCTCCTGGTGCCGATGGTGAAGGGGGACGAGGTGCTGGGGGTGATGGCGGTGAGTCGGGGCGGCCCGCAGCCGTTGCGGGACGAGGAGCGCAAGGCCCTGGCCAGCCTGGTGGGCCTGGCAGCCATCGCTGTCCACGACTCCCGGGTGCACGACGGGCTGCCCTCGCTGTGCGCCACCCTGGACGAGGTATTGGGAGGCTTGTGATCCCATGGCCAAGCCATCGGACAAGGACAAGGCCATCCAATCCCTGGACGACATCTACCGGGAGATGTTTGCCGGCCCGGACGTCGAGCCGGCGACCCCGGCCGCCGGCGGGGAGACCGTGCCGGCGGCGACGCCGGGCGACCCCTTTGCCATCACCATCACGCCGGACCGGATGGCCGCCTTTCTGCGGGCCTCCGGAAGTGGGGCCTGGGCAGTGGGGGCGGAGGACATCTTCCAGGCCCTCCACCGGCACGGGGTGGTCTTTGGGGTCGATCGGGAGGCGGTGGGGCGGGCCGCTCGCCTGCTGCAGACCACCGGCGGCGCCCGGGAGGCGCTGCTGGTGGCCCGGGGCCTGGAGCCGACAGCCGGCCAGGAGCCCCAGTTCCCCTTTCTGGCCCGGCGCAAGGACCCGGCGACCGGCCAGCCCGTGTGGCTGGCCGAGGGACAGCTGCTGGACTTTTCCGCCCTGGCCCAGACCTTGGCCGCCAGCTCCCAGGAGGAGATGGCGAGAACCGTCTGCCCGGCGCGGGTGGTGCTGCCGGACGAGGTCCTGGCCGTGCTCAGCCGCGGGGGCGGCCCCGAGCCCGGGACCGATGTGCTGGGCCAGCCGGTCGCCGCCGAGCCGCCCCTCATGGCCGGGGAGCATGTCCGCTTCGTCACCGCCGACAGCTCGCTCCGTTCCATGATCTACGGCTACGTGCATCTGGAAGGCCATCGCCTTTCGGTGCTCTCCCCGCTGTGGATCGCCCGGGACCGCATGAGCGCCTTCCTGGTCCGGCTGCCACAAACAGGCACCGCCCGGCCGCCCACGGTCCAGCACCTGGTGAGTCTGCTCCAGCTCCAGGGGGTCAGCGAGGGGGCCATTCGGCAAGACCGGTTGGAGCAGGCAGTGGCCCAGCTCCAGCAGTGGGACGAGGCACCGCGGCTGGTGCAGGTGGCCTGGGGCTTCCCGCCGGTGCCGGGCCGGAATGCCCGCCTGACCCGCTTCTTCGAGACCGGGGTGCGGGCCGGCACCCTCAAGGAGGGCGATTTCTTCGACCTCAAGGAGCGGCACCTGGTCACCAGTGTCCGGGCCAAGACGGTGCTGGCGGAGAAGATCCTGGCCACCCGGGGGTCGCCCGGTGCGGATCTTTTCGGCCGCAAGCTCAAGACCACCGATGGCATCGACATCGCCATCGCCTGCAACGACTTGGTGGCGACCGAGGTCAGCGCCGAGAAGGTGCTGTACATCGCCCGGGTCAACGGTGTCGTCTCCTTCGACCTGGGCCAACTGCGGGTGACCGAGTGCCTGGAGGTGCCGGGGGACGTCGACTATGCCACCGGCAACATCGAGGTGACCACCTCCCTGGTGATCGCCGGCTCGGTGACCGCGGGCTTCACCGTGAAGGCCGGCGGCGACCTGCGCATCCAGGGCACGGTGGAGCTGGGGGCCACGGTGGTGGCCCAGGGCAACCTGGTGGTGGAGCAGGGGATCATCGGCGCGACGACCCGGGTGGCGGCTGGCGGCTCGCTGCGCACAGCCTTTATCCAGGATGCCTCGGTGGTGGCCAAGGGAGATATCCTGGTCCTGTCCTACATCCACAGCGCTTCCATCCGCTCCGGCGGCACGGTGACCGTGCTCAAGGACCGGGATGGCCGGGGGGGAAAAATCGTGGATTGCACGGTCTGCGCTACCAGGGGGATCAATGCCAGCGCCGTCGGCTCCATGGCCAGCCAGAATACGCTCCTGGCCCTGGACAACAGCCCGGAGGACTTGGCGGCCCTGGCAAAGATTCGGGAGGGGATCAAACAGGCTTCGGAGAACATTCTCAAGCTGACCCGGAGCCTGGGGATCAGCTCGGTGACGCCGGAGCATCTCAAGGCCCTCCTGGCGGCAGCCCCAGCCGAGAAGCGGGAGGCCCTGGTCCGCCTCCTGCAGGCCTTGAACCAGACCATCAAGCAGCGCGCGGCCCTGATCGAGGACGAGCGGGCCCTGGCCGCCCGCATGGAGCGGGATCTCGGGGAAGGGGTCATCCGGGTCACCGGCACCTTCTTCCAGGGCAACACCGTGCAGATCGGGCAGCGGCGGCTGGTGGCCCCGGAAGATCTCAGCCCGGCGACCTTTCAGCTCCGGGACGGGGGCATCGTCTACTGAGGGCTTACGGTGCGACCACCGGCACCTGCAGGGTGAAGGTGGTGCCCTGGCCCTTCTCGCTGGCCACCGTGATGGCGCCCTGGTGGCTCTTCACGATGATCTCATGGGCAACGCTCAGGCCGAGCCCGATCCCCTTGCCGATCTCCCTGGTGGTGAAGAACGGCTCGAAGACCCGGGACAGGTGCTCCTCGGGAATCCCTTGCCCCGTATCCTGCACGGTGATGAAGATCCGGTCGCCACTCGCCCGGGTGCGGATCCTGATCTCCCCCTGCGCGTCGATGGCCTGGCCGGCATTCACCAGGAGATTCAGGAAGACCTGGCTCAGCTGTTGCGGGTGGCAGAGGGTTTCCGGCAGGGTGCCGTAGTCGGTGACCACCTTGACCTTGGGCTGCAGTTGGCTCCCGGCCATTCTGATGGAGCTGTCCAGAAGAAGGTTGAGGTTGGCCGGCTGGCGCTCGGCCTGGTCCACCCGGGAATAATCCTTGAGGTTTTGGACGATCTCCTGCACCCGCGCCGCGCCTTCCAGCGACTCGGCGATGAGATCCCCGACGTCCGCGGTGATGGCCTCGTATTTCACCTGCCGTTTCAAGGCCGCCAGCGCCTGGCGGCCGGTGTCGTCGGCGCCGCCGGCCTCGATGATGGCGGCCTGCGCCGCGGCCACCTCCAGGATCCGTTGGCAGTATTTCCGCAGCGACGCGAGGTTGCTGATGACATAGCCCAGCGGGTTGTTGATCTCATGGGCGACGCCGGCGGCCAACTGGCCGACGGTGGCCATCTTTTCCTGTTGCAGCATCTGGAGCTGGGATGCCTTCAGGTCGGCATAGGCGGACTGCAGCTCCTTGTTCTGGCCCTCCAGGATGTGCATCATGTTGTTGAACTGTTCGCCGATCTGGAAGATCGGGTCGGAGGTCACGTCCCGGAAGAACGGGCACCCCTGGCAGTGTGTCCCGGCCTGCGCAGGGCAGAAGCCTTGGGCACCTTCCTGGTTGTAGGAGCCCACCTGCTGCCAGCAGCGCATCGGCTCCTGGCCGTAGCACGGGCAGGCCGGATTCTCACACTGCATGGCCTCCCAGCATCTCTTCAGCGCCGGATGGGCGAAGCGCACGCCGAAGTTCTTCTCCGCCGCCACCCGTTGGATCAGGGCAAAGATCTCGTCCAGGGCCGACTGGACCTTCCGGCGGTCGGATTCGGCCAGGTCTTTTTCCTTCTGCAGGTCGTCCCTGGCTTCTTCCAGCCTGCGCAGGGTGTCTTGCAGGAGGAGGTTCTTGTCCAGAAGCTCGTGCTCCCGGTCCCGGATCCGGCGCTCCAGGCCGTGCTGGTAGGCGTGCAGGCCCCAGAGGGCGGCAGCTGCGGCGGCAAAGGAGACAGCGAGGGCAGCCAGCGAGATGGAGCGGAACCGGGCCTGCTGGGCAAACAGGATCTCGTAGGGCATACCCACCTGGATGCGCCAGCCCAGCGGCCGGAAGGTCTGGTCGGTGCGCAGCCAGCCCGGAGCCGGCGACGCTTCGGCCATGCCGGGGGAGCGGGCGATCAGCCGGCCGTCTTCCGCAAAGACGGCGCAGGCGATACCGCTTCGCTCCAGCTTGGCGAGGATCTGGCGGATCAGGTCCTGCAAGGGCTGGTAGACCAGCAGCACCCCCTCGGACCAGTCCTGGTACCGGACCGGGCTCACGGTCAGAACAGCCCAGCCGTCCTGGGCATCGAAGAGGGCGAGGTGCCACGGCTCGGCCTCGGCGCTGCCCTGGCTGCTGGCGATGAGCCGCTGCCAGGCCGCGGGATCGATGTGGACGGCAAGGGGGCTCGGCCTTTCACGCCGGGCGCCGTGCTGCATCTGGAGAACCGGGGAGCCGTCCGGCAGGGTGAGCTGGATGCGGGTGTACTGCGGCTTGGCCCGGTAGACCTTGGCCAGAAAGGACTCGAAGGTGGCCATCCTGGCCGCCGCCTCTTCGGTCATTCCGAAGACCCGGGCGGTGAAAAAGGCCCCCAGCGCCTCGTGGGCCAGGAGGGTTTTCATGTCCTCCGCGGTCTGGCGCAGATTGTCTTCGAAGGCGGCGAGGGCGGTGCGGCCCGCAGCGTCGAGCTGGGCGCCGGCCCGGGCCCTGATGTCCCGGGTCATGAAGAAGGTGCTGACCGCGGTCTGGCAGAGGATGACGCCAGCCAGAATCCCTCCGACCACCGCGATGAGGCGAGTCGCACGCAAGATGTGCATGGGAGCGCTCTGGCCCTCCGTGCCCTCGGCCTCGAAACGTCCTGCCGAGCCTCCTTCCAGTATACCCGATCGGCCGCGGCGCGAGCAGGTGCGGACCGGGACAGCGGCCGCCGCCTACGGGTGCCCGGCTGCGGGATCGGCCACGGTCAGCACGCCTGCCGCCGGCAGCCTACCTGCGGCCAGCCGGGCCAGGGCCTCGTTGGCGGCGGCCAGGGGGAGGGCCTCGATGGTTGGCAGCAGGGGGATCTGGCCGGCCAGGGCCAGGAGCTCGCGGGCATCCTCCGGGGTGCTGTTGGTGACCGAGGTGATGGTCCGCTCGCCGTACAGCAGATGGTAGGGCAGCTCCGGGAGCGGGCTCATGTGGATGCCGGCCAGGGCCAGGCAGGCGCCCCGCTCCAGATGGCCCAGGGCCAGGGGCACCAGGGGGCCGGCCGGGGCGAAGATGATGCCGGCCTCCATGGTGGTGCCGGGATCCTCCTCGGCTCGGCCGGCCCACACCGCCCCCAGCTGCCGGGCCAGCTCCTGGTGATGGGCGCTGCGGGTGAAGACGTAGACCCGGCAGCCCCAGAAGCGGGCGATCTGCAAGGCCAGATGGCCGGAGGCGCCGAAGCCGTAGAGGCCCAGCCGGCCGCCGGGATGGATGCCGGAGCGGCTGAGGGCCCGGAAGCCGATGATGCCGGCGCACAGAAGGGGCGCGGCCTGGGCGTCCGGCAGGCCTTCGGGCAGGGGATGGGCCGCGGCGGCTGGCACCACGGTGAATTCCGCAAAGCCGCCGTGGCGGTGCCAGCCGGTGCAGCGGATCTTCGGGCAGAGGTTGGGGCGGTTCTGCACACAGAACCGGCAGCGGCCGCAGCTTTCCTGCACCCAGGCCACCCCCACCCGGCGGCCCAGGGCCGGCTCTTCCACTCCGGGGCCCAGGGCCACCACCCGGCCAACGATCTGGTGGCCGGGCACGAGGGGCAGGAGCGGCAGCGGCAGGTCCCCCTCCACGATATGGAGGTCGGTGTGGCAGATGCCGCAGACCGTCACCTGCAGGAGGATCTCGCCCGGGCCGGGGGCAGGCACCGGCAGGCGGGCCAGGCGCAAAGGCCTTTCGCCGATGGGCCGGGGTGCTTCCAGAAGCTGGACCTGCATGGCGGCAGGGAGCATGGCGGGTCTCCGGGCTGGTCAGGAGCGGCGGCCGAGCACCAGGATCAAGCGCGAGGCGCCGGTGAGCGGCAGGGTGAAGGCGTGGCTGGCCAGGAGCTGGAAGGGGGCGTCCGGGGAGGCAGCCTGCCAGGCCTCCGCCTCGGCCTGGCCCTTGGGCCCCTTCATGAGCACCAGCTTTTCGGCCTGGGGGCAGGCGGCAGCCAGGCGGACGATCTCGGCGATGCTGCCCAAGGCGCGGGTGGTGATCCACGAAACCGGCTCTGCCGGTGCCAGCTCCTGGAGCCGGCCCTCCAGCACCTGGCAGCCGGCGAGGTCCAGGGTGCGGATCACGTGGCGCAGGAAGGAAACCCTTTTCCGCCGCGGCTCAACGAGCAGGACCGCCAGCTCCGGCCAGGCAATCTTCGCCACCAGGCCGGGAAAGCCGGCGCCGCTGCCCAGGTCCAGGAGGGAGGGCGGCTCCGGCAGACCCCGCAGCACCGGCACCAGGGTGAGGGAGTCCAGGAAGTGGCTGGCCAGGAGCACCGGATCCGGGGCCGGCGCCACCAGATCCACCCGGCGATTCCAGCGCTTCAGCTCGGCCAGGTACATCGTAAGCAGCGGCAGGGCCGCCGGCGGCAGGCTTACCCCCAGGCTTTGCGCGCCGGCGGTCAGGATCTCGGCTGCCGCGGCATCAGACCGCATTGCCCCGCCGCACCTGCACCGAGCGGGCGTGGCCGGTGAGCCCTTCCAGAGTGGCCAACCGCTCGACATGGGCGGCATCGGCCAGGAAGGCCTCCCGGGCGTAGGCGATCACCGAGGTCTTCTTGAGGAACGTTTCCACGCCCAGGGCCGACGAGAAGCGGGCGGTGCCCATGGTGGGCAGGACGTGGTTGGGGCCCGCCACATAGTCGCCCATGGCCTCCGGCGAATGGGGACCGATGAAGACGGCGCCGGCATGGCTGACCCGGCTCAGCCACTGGAAGGGCTCGTGGACCATGAGCTCCAGATGCTCGGGCGCGATCTGGTTGGCCAGGAACAAGGCCTCGTCCAGGTCTTCCACCAGCAGGATGGCGCCCCGGTTGGCCAGCGACTCCCGGGCGATCTCCTGGCGCTCGAGGCCGGCCAGCTGCCGCTCCAGCTCGACGAGCACCGCGGCGGCCACCCGGCTGTCGGTGGCCACCAGCACGGCCAGGGCTGCCGGGTCATGCTCGGCCTGGGCCAGGAGGTCGGCGGCGATGAAGGCCGGCTCGGCGGTGCCATCGGCGACGATCAGGACCTCGCTGGGGCCGGCGATCATGTCGATGCGCACCCGGCCGGAGAGCTGCCGTTTGGCCTCGGTGACGTAGCGGTTGCCAGGCCCGCAGACCACGTCCACCCGGGGGATGGAGTCGGTGCCCAGGGCCAGGGCGGCGATGGCCCAGGCGCTGCCCACCTTGTAGATCTCGGTGACACCAATCTCCTGGGCCGCCACCAGAAGGGCCGGCTCCACCCGGCTCTCGGCGTTGGGCGGCGTCACCATCACCCGCCGCTCGACGCCGGCGATGGCGGCCGGAATGCCATTCATGAGCACCGAGGAGACCAGAGGCGTCTTGCCGCTGGTGCCGCCGGGTACGTAGAGGCCGGCCGCTGGCACCGGATGGACCATGCGGCCGGTGATGGTGCCGTCATCCCGGGTCATCACCCAGGACTCCTCCCGCTCCCGCTCGTGGAAGGAGTGGATGCGGTCGATGGCCAGCTCCAGGCTCTGGCGCAAGGCCGCCGGCACCTCCCGGTAGGCATCCCGCAGCTCCTTCTTGCTGACCCGGAACTGCCCGCGGCGGAAGCCCGGGCAGTCGAAGCGCCGGGTGTAATCGAGCAGGGCGTTGTCCCCCTCCACCGTGACCCGTTCGATGATGGCCGCCACCTCCTCCTGGCAGCGGCGGTCAGCGATCTGGAAACGGTCCAGGAGCCGGGCCAGGATGGCGCTTCCTTCGGGTGTGCCGATGCGCACCGGTGTCAGCATCTCCTCCTCCTTCCATAGTGGTATGGGATCCAACCGCCTCAAGGGACCGGCAGAACGGATCTGAAACGTCAATGACCGGTCCCTTCAACCTTTGAAATTCCTTGTTGGACATTCTGCGGTTCGTCCGTCTTGCCCGGCCTCATTCTCCTGGCAGCGGCAGGCGTTGGGATAGCGCCGGCCGCTGCCGAAGGCCTTGCTGGTGACCTTGAGGCCGATGGGGGCCTGCTTGCGCTTGTACTCGTTGCGGTTGATGCGGTTGATGACGTCCGCCACCACCGCAGCCGGAAAGCCCATGGCAGCAATCTCCGCCCGGGAGCGGTTTTCTTCCAGATAGGCGGCGCAGATCGGGTCCAGGATCTCGTAGGGCGGCAGGTCGTCCTGGTCGGTCTGGCTGGGCTTGAGCTCGGCGGAAGGCGCCCGGCTCAAGACCCGCTCCGGGATGAGCGGCCCCTCCCGGTTCAGGAGACGGGCCAACCGGTAGACCAGCATCTTGGGCACATCGGAGATCACCGCCAGGCCGCCGCTCATATCGCCGTAGAGGGTGCAGTAGCCCACCGCCATCTCGCTCTTGTTGCCGGTGCTGAGGAGCAGATGGCCAAAGCGGTTGGCGATGGCCATGAGCAGATTGCCGCGGATGCGGGCCTGGATGTTCTGCTCGGCGACATCGTGGGCCGGCCCGGCGAAGCGGGGGGGCAGGGTTTCGAGATAGCTGGCCAGCACCCCGGAGATGGGGATGACCTCGAAGGAGAGCCCCAGGTTGGCGGCCACCGCGGCGGCGTCCTCCAGGCTGGCAGCACTGGTGTAGGGCGAGGGCAGGGCCACCCCCAGGACGTTCTCCGGCCCCAGGGCCCGGGCGGCCACCGCTGCGGTCACCGCCGAGTCCACCCCGCCGGACAGGCCCAGTACCCCTTGGCGGAACCCGCACTTGTGGGCGTAGTCCCGGGTGCCCATGACCAGGGCGGCCAGGACCGCGGCGGCCTCGTCCTCGCCGCCATTCTGGAGCACCGGGTGCAGGTCGCCCTTGCCCGTCGTGCTGTCCCAGACGACCATGTCCTCGGCAAAATCCGTGGCTCGGGCCTGGACCGCGCCCGTGGCATCCAGGGCCAGGCTGCGGCCGTCGAAGAGCAGGGAGTCCTGGCCGCCCACCTGGTTGCAGTAGATGAGGGGCAGGCGGTGGGAGCGGCAGGCGTTGGCCAGCATCTCCTGGCGACTCCGGTACTTGCCCCGGTGGAAGGGCGAGGCGGCGATGTTGACCAGAAGATCCAGACCACCGGGTGCGGCCGCCAGCTCCGCCACCGGATCGGCCAGATAGAGCTGATGGCGGAAGAAGGTGGGGTCGTTCCAGATGTCCTCGCAGATGGTGATCCCCAGGCGCAGCCCCTTGTACAGGCAAGGCGGGCTGCCGGCGCCCGGCTCGAAGTAGCGGCTTTCGTCAAAGACGTCGTACACCGGCAGGAGGCGCTTGGCGGCCGAAAAGAGGATCCGGCCGTCCTCGAAGAGCAGGGCGCTGTTGTGGAGGGGCTTGCCCTGGGGGCGGCGGGAGCGCTCGATCACCCCGCACAGAACGCCGATCCCGTGCTCCTGGGTGATCAGCTGCCGGAGGGCGGCGTCGTGGCTTTCCAGGAAGGCCGGTCGCTCCAGGAGGTCCTGGGGCGGGTAGCCGGCCAGGGCCAGCTCCGGCAGCACCACCAAGTCGCAGCCCTGGCGGCGGGCGGCGTCGATCCAGAAGCGCATGCGGCCGGCGTTGTGGCCAAAGTCCCCCACAACCGGGTTGATCTGGGCAATGGCGATCTTCATCGCCTGCTTATAGCGCACCCGGGGCGGCCTGCGCAATCCCAAGACCGCGCTTACCGGTGCCTAGATCCTGCTTAGCGCCCTGTGCACTGTTTGTCCCATTGTGGCATGGCTGGAGGGGATGATATCCTCGAATCTGGGATTTCCGTCCACGGTGGACCGGCGGGGGCCAACGGCGCCGGCTCAAGCTCGCGGGCCGGGCAGGCAGGCGCCGGCACAGCCGCGGCGTCCGGGCCTGGCGCCGGGTGCTTACCTGGGGCCGGGGCATGCTTAGCCCTGTTTGAGCCATTTGCCAATTGCCAGTCCGAGCCCAAAAATGTTACCTGCGCCGTGTGAAATACGGTCAACACGGAGCGGCCATAATGTGAGTCCCGCCGTTACCTGGTGGCATGGGCCGGAAATCGGAAAAAGGGGTTGTGGCTGAAGGGGGTCGCCGCCATGGGGCGGTGATTTCCGGGGCGGTCCAAGGAGGTCAAGCGATGAGTCGGAACGGCAACGGGTTGGCAAGGATGGGAAGGGGCCTCTGGCTGGCAAGTCTGGTGGCGTTGGCCGTTCTGGCGGGTGATCCCGGGGCAGCCTTCGGGCTGGCGGTGGAGTGCGCCAACTGCCACGAGCCGGTCATGGGCGCCGCACATTCCCGGCCGGCCACCCCGCTGGGCTGCATGCAGTGCCACATCTCCAGCGTGCTGGCGGGCCGGCATCAGCTGGTGGACCACGACAAGACGATCCTGCCGCCCAACGGCGGCTGCGACCAGTGCCACGTGGCCAACGTCTACGTGCAGCACCAGGGCCTCTACGACCCCAACGCCACCAACCTCAACCGGGGCTGCCAGGTCTGCCACAACGACAACCCCACCTATGACGCGGTGATCGCCACCGGCAAGGCCGGCACGCCGGTCGACTGCTTCGCCTGCCACAATCCGGCCGCAGCCAACCACGCCACCGCCCACGACCAGCTCTCCACCGCCACCGCCTGCGCCGCCTGCCACAGCAGCGTCGATTTTCCGGCCATCTTCGCCCTGCACCGGGACGACTGCGCCAAATGCCATGCCAGCACCCGCCAGGCGGTGATCGACACCATCGACGCCGGCAAGGCAGGCTCCCCGGTCAACTGCGAGAACTGCCACGGCGCCCATAACGCCACCCTGGATCACAACAACCTGTCCACCAGCGGCAACTGCTCCTCCTGCCATACCACCGGCGACTTCGCTGCCATCCTCGCCACCCATCTGGGCAACTGCAGCCTGTGTCACGGCAGTGGCCGCAGCGAGGTCGTGGCCACTATCGCCGCCGGCAAGGGCTTCACCGGCGTGCCGGTCAACTGCGAGAACTGCCACGCCGGCCACCCCGATCCGGCGACCGACCACAACAACTTGGCCACAGCGGCCGCCTGCTCGTCGTGCCACGCCACCACCGATTTTGCCGCCATCTACGCCACCCATCGCAGCCAGTGCGGCATGTGCCATGCCAGCACCAAGGCGGACGTGACCGCCACCATCGATGCCGGCCGGGGCTTGGCCGGCGCTCTCCAGGACTGCCAGGGCTGCCACACCGGCGGCACCGGCAGCGCCCTGACCCACGGCACCGACTTTGCCAGCGTCGAGCCGGCCCACGACAATCTGCAGGCGGATGCGTCCTGCGGCGGCTGCCACCACGGGGTGACCGGCGTGGCCCGGCTCTCCCAGCATCCCTCCTGCGCCACCTGCCACGGCAGTGGCAACGCCCTGGTGCAGCAGGCGATCACGGGCGGCGCCACGACAGCCCAGTTGTGCACCAGCTGCCACACCGCGGGCGGCGCCATCTTCCACGCCACCGACTTTGCCGGTGTGGAGCCGGCCCATGACAACCTGCAGGACAACGGCACCTGCACCGGCTGCCATGCCACGGCCGGTACGGCCCGGCTCTCGCAGCATCCCTCCTGCGCCACCTGCCACGGCAGCGCCAACGCCCTGGTGCAGCAGGCGATCACGAGCGGCGCTGTTGCCGTCCAGTCCTGCACCGCCTGCCACACCGCTGGCGGGGCCCTGGCGCACGGCACCGACAACACGACCGCCGCCGCGGCGCACAACAATTTTATCGCCAGCGGCAACTGCAGCACCTGCCATGGCCAGGCCACGGCGGAGGCGCGCCTGGGGCTCCACCAGTCCTGCCTCCAGTGCCACACCAGCTCCCGCCAGGCAGTGATCGACACCATCGCTGCCGGCAAGCTGGGCACCCAGGTGACTTGCGACAACTGCCACGCCGGTCACCCCGATCCGGCCACCGATCACGACCGGCTGGCCACGGCGGCAGCCTGCTCCAGCTGCCACGCCACCGGCAGCTTTGTGGCGATCCTGGCGGCCCATAGCGATGCCTGCGGCCTGTGCCATGCCAGCAGCAAGGCCTCTGTGACGGCCACCATCAGCCAGGGGGTGGCCGGCCTGGCCGTGGATTGCGTGAGCTGCCACGACGGCACGGCCAGCGGCGCCGTTGCCCACGGCATCGCTTGCGACACCGCCGGCCCAGTCCACAACATGTTGGCCACCACCGGCAACTGCTCGCCCTGCCATGCCTCCGCCGACTTCGGGGCCGTCTGCTCCCTGCACCTCAGCGACTGCGCCAAGTGCCACAGCAGCACCCGGCCGGAGGTGGCTCAGGCCATCAGCCAGGGGGTGGCCGGCCAGGCGGTGAGCTGCGAAAGCTGCCACAGCCCGCACGGGGCGGCCGAGCACAACATGCTGGCCGCCACCGGTGACTGCGCGGTCTGTCACACCGACAAGGTGACCGGCACCACCTTCCAGTACATCCACAGCTACCATCCGCCGCTGGCGGTCTATGGCGGCTCGGCGGTCGACCGCTGCCTGACCTGCCACCAGAGCAGCCGGCCGGAGGTGCAGGCCACCATCGCCACGGGCCGGACGGGCAGCCCGGTGGATTGTCAGGGCTGCCACGTGGCGAGCCACCCGGCCATCACGCAGCCCCATCTCATCCACGACAACGTTCTGGTCAACACCGGCTCCACCTGCGGCCTGTGCCACGTGGCCAACATGGATACCCACACCGACATGCGCACCTCGGCCAACTGCTCGGGCTGCCATGCCAGTGCGGACCAGAACGCCATCAACGCCCTCCATGGCAACGACTGCCTCCGTTGCCACATCTCCGGCAAGGCCACGGTGCTGGCCACGGTCCGCACCGGCATCGCCGGCACGCCGATCAACTGCGAGGGCTGCCACACCGGTACTGCCGGAGGCGCTGTCCGGCACGCCACCGATTTTGCCGGCATCGAGCCGGCCCATAACAACCTGCAGGCGGATGCCTCCTGCGGCAGCTGCCACGCGGCCACCGGGGTGGAGCGCCTCTCCCAGCATCCGACCTGCGCCACCTGCCACGGCAGCGCCAACAGTGTGGTGACCGCGGCGATCGCGGCTGGCGCCACGGCGGTGCAGACCTGCACCGCGTGCCACAAGACCGGCGGCGCCGTCTTCCACGGCACCGACTTTGCCAGCGTCGAGCCGGCCCACGACAACCTGCAGGACAACGGCTCTTGCGCCGGCTGCCACCATGCCACCAGCGGCGTGGAGCGCCTGAGCCAACATCCGACCTGCGCCACCTGCCACGGCAGCGCCAACAGTGTGGTGACCGGGGCGATCGCTGCCGGCGCCACCGCAGCCCAGGCCTGCACCTCCTGCCACCGGAGCGGCGGCGCCGTCTTCCACGGCACCACCAACGCCACCGCAGCAGCCGTGCATGACCGGTTCGTTGCGTCCGGCACCTGCTCCAGCTGTCACATCCAGGGCAGCGCCGAGCAGCGCCTGGCCCTGCATACCCTGGGCTGCAGCCAGTGCCACGCCAGCACCAGCAGCCAGGTGATCGCCACCATCGACGCCGGTCAGGCGGGTACGCCGGTGAGCTGCGAGAACTGCCACGGCGGCTTGAACCACGTGGCCGATCATGACATGACCGTCGTGCCCCAGCCCAGCTGTGGCAACTGCCACGACTCCAACGTCTACATCGAGCACGTGGACCGGCGGGGCTTGGCCTGCTCGATCTGCCACGGCAACCCGCTCTATGCCGACGTCATCGCCGCCGGCGCTGCCGGCACCCTGGTCACCTGTCTCGATTGCCACGACAACCCGGGGCCCATGCACCACACCACCAGCCAGGCGACCACCGGCAACTGCGTTTACTGCCATACCGATCCGCGGCCGTGGGCCGCTGCCCCCACCCTGGCCGCCTGCCGGCAGTGCCACATCGGCACCGATCGCTTCGTGATTCGGCGGACCACCACCAGCCCCAGCCATTCGTTCAATACCACCGGCGCCATCACCGACTTCGGCGCCTGCTTCGCGTGTCACGCGCCAGTGCCTTACCACGGCAAGCCGACCCAGACTCCGTACTGCTGGGACCTCAGCCCTGCCTATCTCGCGGTCAATGCTCCTGGCAAGGGCTCCTTCAACATCTGGGCCCGCACGATGCAGTATGCGGACTCCCACTGGGAAGGAACGCCGTATCAAAGCCAGGCGGATCGGTACTGCGCGCCACGCAGCCGCAGCGACTGGTGGAATCCGCAGGTCAGCTTCCGCTGGGCCACGGTGGTCTACAACGGCGCCGCGACCCAGGTGCCCACCTTCGATGCCACCGGCGCCACTGCCACCACGCCACCCCACAGCCAGATCATGGTGGCCGGCAACTGCTCCACCTGCCACACCACGACCAACATCGTCAGCGGCACTCACGGCAACCGGTGCACCGGCTGTCACCTGAGCCGGGATCCGGAGGTGATCGCGGCCATCGACGATGCCATGTCAGGCATGATCGTGGACTGCACGACCTGCCATGGGGATGCCGGCCACAACCCGACCGTGGACCACAACAATCTGAGCGCAGCACCCGGCTGCGGCACCAGTGGCTGCCACAGCCTGGGCACCGGCACCTTCGACAACATCTATGCCCTGCACCAGAGCAGCTGCGGCCTGTGCCACACCAGCAGCCGCGCCGAGGTGACGAGCACGATCACCGCCGGCAAGGCGGGTACGGCGGTGAGCTGCACGAACTGCCATGGCAGCCAGCACCACACCGGGCCCGACGCGGTGAACGGCCGCTGCACGGTGTGCCATGACGACCCGCGGCCGGCGGTCTGGGCCGGGGCACCGGTGGGTCAGCTGGCCTGCCGGGAGTGCCATACCGACGCCAGTGGCCGGATCTGGACCTGGACGGCGGCAGCCCCCAACCATGCCTGGAACACCGGCGCCGGCATCCAGGACTTCGGGGCCTGCTTCGCCTGCCATGCGCCGCAGCCGTATCATGGCAAGCCCACCACCGCTCCCCTTTGCTGGGACCTGGACAACAACTTCTTCGCGGCTCCGGGCAAGGGCGCCTTCAACCTCTTCCGGACCACCTTCCAGAAGCCCCAGAAGTACTACGAGCACACCAGCTACGAGCGCCAGGGCAAGGACATCTGCCGGAACGCCCGCAGCAACTGGTCCAACCCGGCCGTCTCCTTCAACTGGGCGCAGATCTCCTACGCCGGCAGCCCGGCTTATGGACAGACGGTGCCCACCTTCGGCCCGCCCTCCGGCGGCGATGCCTGTGCCGTCAGCACCACCGGTACGTACATCGAAGCGGAGAGGGTGGACACCCTGGGCGACAACTGGGAGCTGCGCTCCGACGCCAACGCCAACAGCGGCCAGTATCTGCGGGCCTTGCGCAACGCCGGCAGCAACCCGACCGGTACCTCGGCCCAGTACCGCTTGCAGTTCCCGGAGACCGGCACCTACTACCTCTGGTTCCGGGTCAACGCCAACGGCTCCTCCGGGGACGACACCCTGTGGTACGGCCTGGACGGCACCCGGGTCGGGGACATGGACTCCCCAGCCAACAACAGCTACACCTGGGTCCGGACCCGTTCCAACACCGGCCCCAGCAACACCGCCATCACGGTGAGCAGCACCGGCATGCATACCCTCAACATCTGGTCCAAGGAGGATGGCCTGCGGCTGGATGGGGTCTACCTGACCAGGAGTACCAGCTCCATCTCCGGCAGCATCCCCTCCGGAGCCAAGGTGGTGGATCCGAGCCAGTGCCCCAACTGACCATCGCCGCCGGTCGTTGACCGGCCTGCTTTGCCCTCCCCGGGGGGGGACGCGCATGATGCCAGCGCGTCCCCCCCTTTTTTTCATGCACAGGGGCGGCGCGGCGCCACAGGATGGGTGGAGCGTAGCGCGACCCACCTCGACCCGACCGGCTGACGGGTTGCGGCTGTGTGTCGGCTGGACCAGTGGCTCGCTTGCGATGAACGTCGTCCCGTGAGCCTGATCTGGAGAGAGTTGCCATGCGCGGGGCGCACCCAACTGGATGAAACGCCGGAAGTTGGCCATGGTGGTCTCCCATAGGTCCTATAGGTCCTATAAGACCCATGGGGCCATGGGAGCCATGGGAGCTATGGGAATCATGGGATTTGTGGATTGCCATGTGCGGGGCACACCCACGTGGGTGAAACGCCGGAAGTCCGCTCTGGTGGCCGTTATTCCTGAGAGGATTGGGCCAGCTCGCTCCCCCGAGAGCCAAACGGCACCGGCGCCGGGTGTCGCAACGCCGGCGGGCGGTCGGGGCGGCGCCGGGGGGTGGATCCCCCCGCGATCGGGCTCTGGA
>JBFMBH010000016.1 GCA_040755095.1 Thermodesulfobacteriota bacterium | reverse complement strand
GCGCCGTCGGCGGTGGTGTTCGATGCCCTGGATGCGGCGCTGGCCCGCAAGAAGGAGGTGGTGATCGTCGACACCGCCGGCCGCCTGCACACCAAGGTCAACTTGATGGAGGAGCTCAAAAAGGTCAAAAGGGTGATGGACAAGAAGCTGCCTGGCGCGCCTCACGAGATCCTCCTGGTGCTGGACGCCACCACCGGCCAGAACGCCGTTTCCCAGGCCCGGCTCTTCCACGAGGCGGTGGGCGTCACCGGGCTCGCCCTCACCAAGCTGGATGGCACCGCCAAGGGCGGCATCATCGTCAACATCTGTCACGAGCTGGGCCTGCCCATCCGCTTCATCGGCATCGGCGAAAAGATGACCGATCTGCGGGACTTCGATGCCCACGAGTTCGTGGACGCCCTGTTTGCCAGCGACAACGGCGGCAGCTGACCTTCCTTGATCCTCCGGCCGCCGGCCGGGCGCGGAGCGTCGCCATGGAATACCGCTACCATCAGGGGCCCGGCTGCCTGGGCTGGCTGGTTATCCTGGGGCTGTTTGCGCTCCTGTCCGGCGGCATGCCGTTCTTCCTCAACCTGCTGGGTGCCTTGGCCCTCACGGGCCTCTTCGGCCTTCTGCTCATCGTCGCCATCTTCTGGGGGATCACCGCCTACCTGCGCCGGCTGGTGGGCCAGTACGAGCGCTCCCAGACCGAGGCCCACAACACCTTTGTCTTCCTCCTGGTGCATATCCTGGTCCGCATTGCCCAGCTGGACGGCCAGGTGTCCCGGGAGGAGGTGGCCATCATCCGTCATTTCTTCCGGGAGCAGCTGCGCTACTCCACCAGCCAGATGCTCTGGATCCGGGAGCTCATGAAGGAGGCCCTGGCCTCCCGGGAGACCCTGCCCCAGCTGGTGGCCGAGTTCGGCCGCCGCTTTGCCTACGAGCCCCGGCTCATCCTCCTGGACCTCATCTACCGGGTCATCTATTCGAAACGGGTGATCACGCCCGGAGAGCTCAATGTCGCCGAGAGCATCGCCAGCGCCCTGGGCATCTCGGCATACGATCACCGCACCATCCAGGCCCGGTACGGCAAGGCGGCGGATGACGAGGGCCGCTATTATGAGACCCTGGGGGTCGAGCCCGGGGCGGATTTTGCCGCCATCAAGGACGCCTACCGCAAGCTGTCCATGAAGTACCACCCGGACAAGGTGGGCCACCTGGGCGAGGAGTTCCGGAAGGTGGCGGAGGAGAAAATGAAGGAGATCAACGCCGCCTACGACTTCCTCAAGAAGAAGTACGGCCAGTAGGCCGGGGAGGCGGTGAGCTGGGCCCCGGCAAGATGGTCGGCCCCAACCCGGCGGGCTCCACAGCCAGGGGAGAAGAGCGGAGCAGGACATGCTGACAAGACTGGAGGTCAAGGGATTCAAGAACCTGCTGGATGTGGATCTCCACTTCGGTCCCTTCACCTGCATCGCTGGCCCGAACGGGGTTGGGAAGTCCAATCTGTTCGACGCCATCCTGTTCCTGCAGGCCCTGGCCGACAAGCCGTTTCTGGAGGCTGCCCTCGGCGTACGCGGTGGCCAGGAGGCCCGGCATCTGTTCACGACCCATGGGAACGGCGAGATGGAGCTGGCAGCGGAGATGCTCATCCCGGCCAAGGGGGTCGACACCTTCGGTCAGCCGGCCGAGGCAAGCAGCACCTTTGTCCGCTACAGCATCCGCCTGCGGCTCCGGCAGGGGAAGAGCGCCCTGGTGGGTGACGAGATCGAGCTCCTGCACGAGGAGCTTACCTATATCACCAAGGGTGAAGCCGCCGGCAGGTTGCCCTTTCGTCACAAGCTGGATTGGCGGTCGTCTGTCCTGCACGCCGATCGGCGGGCGCCCTATATCACGACTGATCGTGGGGTGATCAGGCTGCATCAGGATCGGCGCCGCGAGGAGGGGAAGAAGAAGCGGGGGGGGGCGACCTGGGAGTTTCCCTTGGCGAGTCTGCCGCGGACGGTCCTTTCCTCGGCCCAGAACGCCAAGGAGGCGCCCACTGCCGTTCTCGTTCGCCGGGAGATGCTGAGCTGGCGATTGCTCCAGCTGGAGCCCTCGGCCTTGCGGCAGCCGGACGATTTCCAGGCCCCCAGTCGGATCGCTCCCAACGGCGCCCATTTGCCCGCAGCGCTCTACCGCCTCAGTCACGCGGCGCCTGAAAAGGACGAGGCGCCCGAGGCCCATGAAGCCAGGATCTACGTCACCGCTGCCAACCGCCTCGCGGAGCTGGTCGCGGGTGTGGGGGGCCTGACCGTCGAGCGGGATGACAAGAGGAAGCTTCTCACCCTGGTGCATCGGGACCTGCAGGGTGTTGAGCTGCCGGCGACCTCCTTGTCCGATGGCACTCTGCGCTTTCTGGCGTTGACGATCCTGGAGGCAGACCCGGAAGAGACCGGGGTCATCTGCCTGGAAGAGCCCGAGAACGGCATCCACCCGGAACGGGTTGCTGCCATGGTGCGGCTGCTGAGCGACATCGCTGTCGATCCGGAACACCCCAACGGCCCCGACAACCCGTTGCGGCAGGTGTTCATCAACACCCACTCCCCTGCCGTCGTGGCCCTGGTGGAGGACGAAAGCCTCCTCTTTTCTGATGCACACGCCTGGCGCGCTGGTACGGGGGAGGTGCGCGCCCTGGCATTCTGGCGGCTGGCGGGGACGCGGCCTGCGGACACGGCCCTCCGCGAGATCCAGCGTGGCACCATCCTGTCGTATCTGCAAAGGGGGGTGGGAGAGGTCCCGGCGGAGGAGGATGCGCCGAAATCCACACGCCGCCGGGTGATTGACCGGTTCCGGGGTCAGTTGCGCCTCCCCTTCGAGGACCGGGGAGACGTTCATTGAGGGATCTGACCTACACGCTGGTCACGGACGGCAGCTCTGATCGGGTGCTACGCTACCCGATCGAATGGCTGCTGCTGGATCTCGTTGGCCTCGCGCCCATCGGCTCCTGGGCGGAGCCGCCGGCCCGCCGGCCGGACTGGCTGGCCGAGTTGATCAAGGACTATTCGGCCTTGCGTCAGCTGCCAGCCTTCCAGGCCTTCGAGACCGACCTCCGACAAGTGCTGGCAGCCAACGGCTGGCTTGGTGCACAGGTGCAGGGGGTGGCGATGCAATCTTGTGAGCGGGAGGCCTGATGTGGCGAGTCCTGACCGGGGCGGCGGTTGGCAAGGAGATCCGGCTGCGGGTGCAGGCGGCGCGAGCTCAGGTTGTTCCAGGTGTCTGATCGATACAGGCGGAGGCTGATATGGCGGTGACGAATTTCACGTAACCGTTCACCAGGGTAGCTGGTGAACGGTTACCAGCCAGAATCCTCTGACCCGCCATGCCGATCTCTTCAAGATCATCCGGGCAAGCATCACGAGCAAGGCCGAGGTCTTTGCCCTGTTGCGGGACATGGATCGTGACGCCGACATCTACGCCGCCTTGGGCGATGCGAACGACTCCATGTGGACGACGGAGCAGCGGAAGCACGTGGCTGAGCTGGTGATGTTCAACATCAGACAGCCGTACGCCTTGCTGCTGTCGGCGCGGCGCCTGTTGTCCGATGCGGACTTTACGCGGGTGCTGCGGGCCTGCGCAACGCCAGTGACAAGTACACCATCGAGCATATCCTGCCGGAGCATCCCGACGAGAGCTGGACCAGCTTCAGCGACGAGCAGGTGGATCGTTGCGTCTTCCGGATCGGCAACATGACCCCCCTGGAGGCAACGAGGAACCGGGAGGTCGGGAACCAGTCGTACCCGGAGAAACGCGCAGTCTTCGAGCAGAGCGGCTTCCAGATCACCCGGCGGGGGGCCAGTGAGCACCTGGAATGGACGCCGGACCGCGTGGCCTTCCGCCAGCAGTGGCTGGCCAGTCAGGCCACGGCGGTCTGGCGGCTGGCCGAGCTGTCGTTGGCAGGATAGATACCTGGCACACCGCCGCCGCGCCCGTATGCCAGGCCTCTGGCGACCGCTGCCGGGAGACCAGAGGCCAATGCGTGGTCTGCGCCGGGGTGCCGGGTGGACCAGGAGGAGGAGCATTGTGGGACATTTGATTGGTCACGACCAGCCCTACCTTGCCTTGCAGGCGCGGCTGGGCCAGAAGGTGCAGGGCGCGCCGGCCTCGCCCACCCTGCTGGCCATTCTGGGCAAGCTCTTCACCCCCCAGGAGGCGGAGCTGGCCAGCCGCCTGCCCCACAATCTGGTGGCCCTGGACGACCTGGCCCGCCGCCTCGGGCAGCCGGAGCAGGAGCTGGACGAGCGGCTCAGCGCCATGGCTCAGCGGGGGGTGGTGTTCGACCTGGAGCTGGGTGGCCGGCGCTACTTCACCCTGCCGCCGGTGGTCATCGGCTTTTTCGAGTTTGTCTTCATGCGCAGCCGGGACGAGCTGCCCGTGGCGGAGCTGGCGGCCCTCTTCGAACAGTATTTCTACGAGAACGATGGCGCCCTCCTGCGCACCGTGGGGGCGGGCCAGACCCAGCTTGTCCGCACCCTGGTGCAGGAGGAAGCCCTGCCCCGGGAGTCGCCGGCCGAGGTTCTGGACTGGGAGCGGGCCACCCGCATCGTGGCCTCGGCCGAGGCCTTGGCGGTGGGGCTTTGCCAGTGCCAGCATCTGGCCGAGCATCTGGGCCAGGCCTGCGCCAAGCCCCGGGAGGTCTGTCTCAGCTTCGACTTCGCCGCGGCCAGTCTGGTGCGGGCCGGCCATGCCCGGGCCATTGACCGGGAGCGCGCCCAGGCCATTCTGGCCGAAAGCAAGGCTGCTGGCCTCGCCCAGATCGGTGACAACGTCCAGCGCCGGGTGAGCTTCATCTGCAACTGCTGCGGCTGCTGCTGCCACATCATGCGGGGCATCCGGGGGTTCGGCGCCGGTGCCGGCAGCATTGCCTGCAACTGGATCATGGAAGTGGACCGCAGCCGCTGCCAGGGCTGCGGCGAGTGCGCGAAGGCCTGCCCGGTATCCGCCATCCGGCTGGAAAAGGTCCACGACGGCCAACGCACCCGGGCCTGGGCGGTGCGCGACGAGACCTTCTGCCTGGGCTGCGGGGTGTGTGCCGGCATCTGCAAAACCGGGGGCGCGAAGATGCGACCCCGGGAGCAGCGGCTTCTGGTGCCGGAGACGATCTTCGAGCAGCGCCTGGCCATGGCCATCGAGCGGGGCAAGCTGGCCGACCTCCTGGCCGATGACCCGGGCCGGTTGAGCCATCGCGCCCTGGGCAAGGTGGTGGCGGCCCTGGAGAAGTGCACCCCCTTCCAGGCGGCCATGGCGGCGGCGCCCCTGAAATCGGCCTTCCTGAAGCTGCTGGCGGCCGGGGCCAGGCGGCAGGCCGGGCCACTGGCCGATCTTTTCGCTTAGCCGCCGCGTCTTCCCCCATTCCTTTGGAGACAATGCCGTGGCCCACGTCTGCCCCTGGTGGCTGGCCTACACCTTCGACAACCCCCTGCGCCGTCTCATCCACCGGCCGGAGACCATCCTGGGCCCCCACGTCCGGCCCGGACAGGTGGTGGCGGATTTCGGCTGCGGCATGGGCTACTTCGGCATCGCATTGGCCCGGCTGGTGGGTCCCCAGGGCCGGGTCTATGCCGTCGACCTCCAGGAGCGGATGCTGTCCATCCTCATGGCGCGGGCCGCCCGGGCCGGGGTGGCGGCCCGCATCCTGCCCCGGCTGGTGCGGGCTGGGGAGCTGGCGGTGACCGAGCCCCTGGACTTCGCCCTGGCCTTCTGGATGCTCCACGAGGTGCCAGCGCCGCGTCCGTTCCTGACGGAGATCCGGCAGCTCCTCAAGAAGGGCGGCCGGCTGCTGGTGGTTGAGCCCAGGGGCCACGTCGGCCCGGCGGTCTTCGAGGACGAGATCGCGCTGGCAGTCAGCGCCGGCTTCGAGGTCCTGGACCGGCCAGCGGTCGCCCTCAGCCGGGGTGTGCTCCTGGGGTGAGAGAGGGTGAGGCAGGAGCTTGCCGGCAAGCCTGCTGGCGAGCATGGCGGCCTCCTTGGGAGGTCCGGCAGCGAGGTTCGCAAAGAGGAGAGGACCCATGAGCTTCCTGCAATCCCTTCGCCTCGATGGCTTCCTTTCGTTCCCTCCGGGGAGCGGCCCCATAGGGCTCACCCCGCTCAACGTCCTGATCGGGCCGAACGGAGCAGGGAAGTCCAATCTCATTGAGGCGGTGGAGCTCCTGCGGGCCACGCCGAAGGCCTTCGCGGCTGCTATCCGAGACGGCGGAGGCGCCCAGGAGTGGCTGTGGAAAGGATCGGCGGCCGGCCGGCAGGCCACTGTCGAAGCTCTGGTCAATGGCGACCGTCCCATCCCTGACCTTCGGTACCGGCTGAGCTTCACAGCCGCAGGTCAACGCACGGAGGTCACCGACGAGGTCATCGAAGAGATCGCGAAGCGCAGGCCCAAGGAAGACGACGTTTTCTTCTACTACCGGTTTCAGCAGGGCCGGCCGGCCTTGAACGTCCGGGGCGGCGGCAAGGGCATCCGGTGGATCCCCCGGCACCTGGAGCGGCACAGTCTTATCCCGGACGAGTCCGTCCTGTCGCAGCGGAAGGATCCGGACGTGTACCCCGAGGTCACCTGGGTCGGGCAGCAGTTCGGCCGCGTCCAGACGTTTCGTGAATGGTGCTTCGGACGGTATTCCTTTCTTCGGCAGCCCCAGCCCTGCTGATCTGGACGCCGGGGTGCTCCTGGACGACGCCCGCAACCTGGGTCTCGTCTTGAACGGCCTCGAGCACACCGAAGCCGGCACGGAGATCAACCGGCTGCTCGCCCGCTTTCTCCCCCCGTTATCAGCGGTTCAGCACCCGCGTCATCGGAGGAACGGTGCAGCTCTATCTGCACGAGGAGGGCTTGCGCGCCCCGGTGCCGGCTACGCGGCTTTCCGATGGCACCATCCGTTTCCTGGCTATCCTTGCCGTGCTTCTTGCGCCACCTGGCGGCGCGGGACGGATGGGATCTCGCCGGCACCCCAGTCGAGCGCGTCCATCTCATGGTGCAATGCATGGAGGCCTGGATCGTGGCGGACCCGGTCGCCCTTGAGGGATTCTCCATGCAGGGGTTCCGGAAGCGCGTGCTGCCGGCTCGACCGAACCTGGAGGAAGAGCCGAAGGCCGATCTTTACGACAAGCTCGACCGGGCCACCAAAGACACCCGGAAGGGCTCGTACGGCAAGATCCGTCATGCGAGCCGCCTCCTGGCCCGCATCGATCCGAGTCGGGTGATAGCCCGCTGCCCGCGCTTCGCGACGTTCACCCGGTGGCTGGACCAGACGATTCGGGAGGCCTGAGGAGGAGGCTGACTGACATGGAATGGAAGCTACGCACGGGCCAGGAGACCAGTGGATGCAGCCAGGGCCGAGTCGTGGTAAACAGAGGCCTGTTATGCCGCTGTGAAGGTGATCAGGAGCGCAAAAATCGGTGAGAAGATGCGATACGATCCGTAGCCACCGACGCGATGCCAGGGCGAAGGCACGGCCATTGGCAGGCCTGGCGCCCTGGTCAGGTGAGGAACAGCCATGGCCACACCGTCAGAGCAGCAGGCGCCCCCGGACGACAGCACCCCCCTTGGCCTGCGGCCCACGACGCCCTGGCGTTCATCAATGTCCAGGACTACCGAGTGGTGGCGGCCAACCGGGCCGTTCTGATTCAGACCGGCCGGGCGATGGACGAGGTGATCGGCCAGACCTGCTTCCGCCTCACCCATGACACCTCCCAGCCCTGCGGCCCCCCGGACCATACCTGCCCTATGGACATCACCCGACAACGCGGTGGCTATGCCGCCACCGAGCATCTCCACGTGGACTGCCAGGGAAACAACTTCTATACCGAGGTCTCCACCTCGGCGATCCGAGATCAACAGGGCGTCATCTCCCAGGTGGTGCATCTGAGTCGGGACACCACCGAGCGGATCCGGGACGAGGAGGAGCGGCGGCAGCTGGTCGCCGCGGTGCACCAGGCCACGGAGGCCATCATCATCACCGATACCAAGGGTCGGGTACAGTACGTGAATCCGGCCTTTGAGCACCTGACCGGCTACAGCCGGGGGGAGATCTGCGGCAGCACCCTGGCTGTTGTCGACGGCCAGCAGGTTGGACCCCGTTTGTCGCAGCGGCTGGCCGCGGTGGAGAGAGGCAACTCCTGGGGGGGGCGAGTGGAGTGCAAAAGCAAGGGTGGGGCTACCCTGGAACTGGAGACCACCGTCTCGCCGGTCCGTGATCGGGAGGGCCAGATCACCCATGCCATCGTCGGGCAGCGGGACATGACCCGGGAGGTGCAGCTGGAGCGGATGCTCCGGCAAGCCCAGAAGATGGAGGCCATCGGCACCCTGGCCGAGATGACCGCGGTCATCCGCCGTCTCCTCGATGGCCGGGCGACCAAGGCGGCAGTGGCGACGCCCAATAAGGGATAACGTCGTGCAAGGGCCTCCTGGACTCGTGGTACAGGTGGCCATTCGTCCGGCAGCGCGCCGCGTCTGACCTGCGGCGGTGTCAACCCCCAAAGGAGATCTTCCCATGCCCATCAGCCGCAAGATGCAGGGCTTTGCCGAGCGCTCTTCCTGGATCCGCAAGATGTTCGAGGAGGGGACCAGGCTCAAGGCCCAGTATGGTGCCGCCAACGTCTTCGACTTCTCCCTGGGCAACCCGGACCTGCCGCCGCCGCCGGCCCTGGTGGAGCGGCTGCGGGAGCTGGTGGCAAGGGAGGCGCCGGGGGTGCATGGCTACATGCCCAACGCCGGCTTTCCCTATGTCCGGGCCGCCGTGGCCGAGCAGGTGAGCCGGGAGCAGGCGGTGGCGCTCACCGGCGACGACGTTCTGCTGACGTGCGGCGCGGCCGGCGGGCTCAATGTGGTCTTCAAGACCCTCCTGGACCCCGAGGACGAGGTCCTGGTGCCAGTCCCCTATTTCGTCGAGTACGACTTCTACGTGGACAACCACGGCGGCAGGCTGGTCAAAGTGCCCACCCGGCCGGATTTCTCCCTGGATCTCGGCGCCATGGCCGCGGCCATCGGCCCCCGCACCAAGGCGGTGCTCGTGAACAGCCCCAACAACCCCACGGGCCAGATCTACGATGCCGGCAGTCTGGCGGAGCTGGCCCGTCTCCTGACCGAGGCCAGCCAGCGCCAGGGCAGCCCGATCTACCTGGTGGCGGACGAGCCGTACCGGAAGATCGTCTTCGACGGAGCCGAGGTGCCGCCGGTTCTGGCCAGCTACCCGGCCTCCATCCTGGTCTCCTCCTCCTCCAAGGACCTGTCGGTGCCCGGCGAGCGGATCGGCTACATCGCGGTGCATCCGGCCATGCCCGATCGGGCGGCGCTCCTGGGTGGCCTCACCCTGGCCAACCGCATCCTGGGCTTTGTCAACGCCCCGGCGCTCCAGCAGCGGCTTCTGGCCTCCCTGGCCGGGGTGAGCGTTGATGCCGGCATCTACCAGCGCCGCCGGGATGTCTTGTGCGCCATGCTCGCCGCCGCTGGCTACGAATTCCAGAAGCCCCGGGGCGCCTTCTATCTCTTTCCCCGCTCGCCCCTGGCGGACGATGTGGCCTTTGTGGGCTTTCTCCGGGACCAGCGGGTTCTGGCGGTGCCGGGCCGCGGCTTCGGCGCCCCCGGCTTCTTCCGTCTTGCCTTTTGCGTGGATGAGACCGTGATCCAACGGGCTGAGCCGGGCTTCCGCGCCGCCTTGGCTGCGGCCAAAGGAGGTGGGGCATGAGGGCGACCAGCGGTCGACTGGGCACGGCTTGGCTGGTGACGTTGGCCGGCCTGTTGGCCTTTCTGGCGGCCTGCCGGAGCCCGGCGCCGGCGAGCCGGGTGGCGCCCCCGGAGCCCTCCGGCGCTGCCCTCTTCCGGGCCAAGTGTGCCGGCTGCCACGAACCGGAGCGGGCCCTCGCCGCCACCCGCAGCGAGGCCGCCTGGCTGACCACCATCAATCGCATGCGGGAGGAGCATCAGGCGGACATCTCGCTGCCCGAGGTCCAGGCCCTGGTCCGTTACCATGTGGAGCGGCAGCAGGAGGAGGCTAAGCTCTTCGCCCGCCGCTGCGAGGGCTGCCACCCGGGCCGCAAGGTGACGGACAAGGCCTTGAGCCCGGAGCAGATCCGGGAGCTGGTGCGGCGGATGCAGGAGAAGGCCGGCAACACCATCACCGATCCGGAGGTGGAGATCCTCATCGCCTACCACATCCGCGAGCACCGGACCACCCTGCAGCGGGATCTCGCCCTGGCCCTGGGCCGGGATCCCGAGAAGCCGGGGGGGCCCATCGCGCTGTTCCTGGACAAGTGCTCCAGCTGCCACGAGCCGGAGCGGGCCCTGGGGGTGTTTCAGGACCAGGATGCCTGGCACAGCACCCTGGTGGTCATGCAGCGCTACAGCAAGGGCGCCATCAGCGATGCGGACGTGGAGGAGCTGGTGGCCTTCCACGTGGATCAGCAGCGCCGGGAGGTGCAGGTGTTTGAGACCACCTGCAGCGCCTGCCATCCGGCGGAGCGGGCCACGGCCCACTCTCTGTCCGACGAGGAGTGGCTGGAGCTGATCCGGAGGATGCAGTCCAAGGCGCCGGATCTGATCTCCGACGAGAAGATCCGGATCCTCATGGCCTACCATCGCCGGCGGGAGGCAACCCTGTCACGCCTCTTCCTGGGTCGTTGTGCCGAATGCCACCTGTTTCCTGCCGGCGACAGTCAGGGGCACCGGATCGAGGCCATGGAGCGCCTGATCGGCACCGCGGTGGAGACCCTTGGCAGCAGCGTGATGGAGAGCGATCTCGACCAGCTGCGCGGCTTCCACCAGGAACGGGAGAAGCGGCTCATGGCCCGCTTTTCCCAGGACGGCAAGAACTGCCATACCGGGCTGGCGCCCGGCCGGCAGGAGGGCCGCAGCCGCCACGACTGGGCGGTCTTCCTGTCCGCCCTGGAGGGCGAGCCTCTGACCCCGGATCGCGAGGCGGCCATCGGCACCCGCATCGACTTCCACGTCCTGGAGCGCCGGGGCGAGGCCCGCTGAGCCCGGAAAAAGCCGGGGCGGGCGCCCGGCAATCGGACGCCCGCCCCCGGCGAGCAAAGGCTGTGGTCAGGACCGGCCGTTGTCTCAGTCCTTGTCCGGGTGGTATTTGAAGGAGACGCTGACCCGGGCGCGGAAGGCCTTGATCTTGCCATCCTCGATTTTCATATCCAGCTTGGTGATCTCGGCAACCCTGAGGTCGCGCAGGGTGCGGCCGGCGGTCTCCACCGCCTGCCGGGCCGCTTCCTCCCAGGAGACTTCACTCGTGCCCACCAACTCGATGATCTTGTAGACGCTTCCTGGCATGACTCCCTCCTTCTTGATGGCTGCGGTTATCCGAAGGGCCGGGCCGGCCAGCCCGGCTGCCCGCCGTCCGTTCGGCCCGACCGCCCTGCACCGGTAGCCCATCTTATTCCAGAGCGGTTGGCAACGTCAGCAAAAATCGCGGTCCGCCAGCCTTGTCCTTCGCAGACGATCCCCGCGGAGCCGATGCCAGCGCCACCCTCTTCGCCTGATCGCCATCGCCAGGGCCAACGGCTTTGTCTCCAGGTATATGCGCTTCATCTTCGAGCGCATCCCCTACGCCTCCAGCCGCGAGGAGTACGAGGCCCTCCTGCCACAGCACAACATCCATGCCGAACTACGCCTCCGCCCGCCAGAAGGGCTGTTTAAGCGCTTGCATCTATCCAAGTGTGCCCGCAGCCATCCACCGCTACAAGCCACTACTAATCGATGTTGAGTCTGGGGATTGATTCAGGTATCGTGTCTCCTGTTTGCAGCATCAACAGCAGCTGCGAGAGGATGTTACTGGACAGAATACGCATCGATCACGAATGTCCCAGGAAGACATGAAGGCGGAACTTCTCGCTATTCTCAATGCGGCACCGCACCCCACTCCCGTCCGTGACCTCAGACGAAGGCTTGCTACGCAAGGGCGTCGCGTACCGGAACATGAAGTGTTGGGCGCCCTGCGCGACCTCATGCAGGAGGGGCATGTGCAGTTCGCAATGGGCCGATGGCGCATTGTAGCTGCCCCAACAGAACCTACATGCTCTTCGGGCAGCATTGCATTTCCGAAGATTTCAGGGGAAGCCCTTCATCTCCTTGGGCAGCCGAGTTTTCCACCACCACCAGCCGCCCCCGAAGGTCCAGACGGCGATCGACCCAAGGATTCTTTGCCAAGTCCGTGGGGGAACTTCCGGATGCTTCTTCAATATTATCGGGACTGCATCCGGAACGAAGGTGGAGCCGAGGCCATGGCCGGTCTCGACAACCTGAATGAGAAATTTTTCCTTGTTACGCGGGTCGGATCGTGGCTGCCACGCCCTGGCCGACCATGGCGGCACACGGTGCCGCTTGGTCGTCATCTGGGCCCGATGATCGAGCAGCTCGCCAGCGCCGGGCAGGATGCCCTTCTGGTTCTTGGCTATCCGCTGCAGGTTGTGAAGTGGCAACGGGAGGGCGAACCCGACTCCTTTCTGCTGAAACCCGTTTTTCACTACGCCCTGGATCATGAGTTGAGCCAGGGCTCACTCGTGTTGCAAGCAGATCACCCCCATGCGCAGATCAATCTGGAATGGATGCACCACACCTTCAAGGATGCGGAAAAACGTCGTGGTTTCCTCTCCGCCTGTGGCTTCCTCGGCGGGGACGACGACGCCGCACCAGCCTCCCGATCTGGTCCGAGCCTCGACCATCTGGCTGCGACCCTGGCCGCGTTCCTGTCGCGGGAGCTGCAAGAGCCACTCTTGCCCGACGCTATTCCCTCCTCCGATTTCCGACCGCCCCTCACAACAGGCATCTACAATCGGGCTGTCGTCATGCTCGCCCGTCGGCCGCAGTACACCAAGACGCTCCTCAAGGAGCTGGCCGCCATTGCAGAATTCCCGGACAGCGAGCTGGACAAGACAGCGCTTCGCCTGCTGTTTCGCGCCGAGGGAGAACACGCCCGGTCGGAAAATGAACCCTCCAGAGCCAATGTTCAGGTGGCCGACGTCACGAATCTCAACTCCGAACAACGAAACGCGGTCGAGTGCCTACTCAACCAGCCAATCACGGTTGTGACCGGGCCGCCGGGAACCGGCAAGAGTCAGGTGGTAAGCGCGGCGATCGCCAACATTCATCTGTGCAGTCAGAGTGTGCTGTTCTCCAGCCGTAACCACAAGGCCATCGATGCCGTGCATGCCCGTTGCCGTTGCGGGGAAGGGCAATCTCTTCTCGTGCGTTGTAACAGTCGGGATGATCCTGGTCTGCGTGAGACTTTCACGTCTGCCATCGGCCGACTCCTCGCCGGCCAGGCCGATGAGAAGGCGGCGGAAGCTGCGTCCCCGCTTCTTACCGAATTGCGACGCTTGCTCGATGTGCGGGCGGCAAACCTGAAACAGCTGGAGGTGTTCCGGGCTTACCGGGAACGGCTGGGTGAGCTGGAGGAAAAGGTTTCCCTGTTGGTGGGAAAACTGCCCGAAGCCCTTTTGTCCACGCTGGGCAACCTCTCCTCGGGTTTTCCCGAGCCAGCGCTGCAGCGGGTGGAGGAAGCAGCGCGGCTCTTGCTCCGCGGCCCCGGCGACACGATCTCCCGTTGGGTTGCCTGGCGAGCAGCCATGGCCGCCATGCCGGCATGGATCACACTCGGGCGTAAACTGCGCCGCATTCCGGGGCTGCCCGCTCCAGAGGGGTTGATAAGCACGCCCGGCAGGATCGAAGCCTTCAGGCGACAACTGGGACTCCTGCGAGACGCCGCAGAGTATTGTGCCGCTCTCGCCTTCCGCGCCGGCCTGGAAAAAGAGGTTCGCCTCCTTGCTGATGAACCAGCCCTTGTCTCGGATGTTTCGCTTGCCAGCGAACAGATCATGAACATATCCACGGGGCTGCTCGAAAAGCTGGCATTGGCGCGAGGCGGCCTCCTGCCCGCCGACAGCCGGGAGCTCTATGCCAATCTCCGCTCTGCCCTGGGGTTCCTTGAACAGGCAACCGCCTCCACGAGCCTCCAACAGGAAGTCAAAGAGGTCCTTCGCACACAACTCCCCAAGCTCCTGGAACACTATCCCGCGTGGGCCGTGACCAGCCTCTCCGCGGGCAGCCGCATCCCCCTTCTGCCCGGGGTCTTCGATCTCGTAATCGTCGATGAGGCAAGTCAGTCCGATATCCCTTCCGCCATCCCTCTTCTCTTTCGCGCGAGAAGGGCCGGCGTGGTCGGCGACCCCCAGCAACTCACGCACGTCACCACGCTATCGCTGGCCAAGGACACCATGCTTCGTCGCCGGGCCGGCATGGATCGCCTGGCGCAACAGCGATTCTCGTTTGTCGAATCCTCGCTCTATGCCCTGTTCGCTGATACGGACGGTGTTTCCCCGATCCTCCTGTGTGAGACCTACCGAAGCGTCGAGGAGATCGCGGCCTACTCCAACGATCTTTTCTATGGCGGAAGGCTGCGCGTGGCCACGGACGTTGCCCGGCTGCCGGTTGTGTCAGGAATGAAGCCCGGCCTTCACTGGGATGAGGTTCAGGGAGATGTCCGTAGTGGCGGCTCTGGGGGCGCCTTTTGTGCCCCGGAGGTCGAGGCGATAACGGACATCGTTCGTGAGATCCTGGCGGATGGCTCCTTCAAGGGATCGCTCGGCGTGGTCACGCCTTTTCGTGAACAGGCGAACCGTTTGCGCGAAGCCATTCATGACGGCGGTATCCCCTGGGAAGCCCTACGTTCGGCTCGGGTCGTTGTTGACACATCACACGGCTTCCAGGGTGATGAACGGGATGTCATTCTTTTCAGCCTCTGCGCCGGACCGGGTATGCCCCAGGGCGGGCTTCATTTTCTGCGGGAAAACGGCAATCTGTTCAATGTGGCGATCAGCAGGGCGCGGGCGGTGGCGCGCATAGTCGGCAATCGGGCCTGGGCCAGGAACTGTGGTATCCAGCATGTCGAGCGCTTGGCCATGCCGCGCAGGGCCATCGTGCATTCCCCTGCAGACAGCCCCTGGGCGCCGCATGAGTCGCCATGGGAGAAGAAGCTGGCCGAGGCCTTGATGGCGCATGGGCTTTCCCCTGTACCGCAACATCCTGTGGCAGGGCGGCGGCTGGACCTCGCCTTGTTCAGTGGGGCTCCCCGGCCGCGCAAGATCGATATCGAGGTTGATGGCGCCTGCTGCCACCGCAATTCGGACGGCTCCCGGAAGCTGGATGATCTGTGGCGGGATATTCAGCTCCAGGGACTGGGGTGGAAGGTGATGCGGTTCTGGGTCTATCAACTGCGCGAGGATATGGATGGTTGTGTGGAAAGGATCCTTCATCAATGGAGAAACGCCGATGAGCATGCAGCCTGACTCCGTACTTCCGTCAGGTCCGCCGACCGACGAGCCCTTGACGAGGCCGATTCTCCTTGATCGACCTCCCCCGTTTGCCCTCATGTGCGGCCTAGTTGCTCTCGTGGTCATCTTTTCCGCTCTCTCCGGTTGGAAGATCGTCAACCTTGAGCAGGAACGGGCCACCCTGCTCGAGGAGCGGACCTCCCTCGCCAAGGATCGTGCACGACTGAGTGATGACTTGAAAACCTACGGCGAAATCCTGGCCCAACTGCCCGAACTGCAGAGGCACCGCCAGGAGGCCGAGACGACCTTGTTTGGTCTACAGGCAGCAGTTGGTGCCGCTGAAACGCGGCTGGTGGCCATGGAAGGCAAGAGGGCAAAGGCAGAAGAGGAGCTCAAGGGCCTCCAGTCCAGGGCAAGCGAGGCGCAAGACCAGTTGGTGGACGTTCAAAGGAAAATGGGCACGTTGAACAAGGAGCAAGCTGAACTCATCCGGGCCAACGATGCCCTTTCGCTGGAGATCGCCAAGCTGCAGGATCAAAGAGGAGCAGCCCTGAAGGAAACGACGGCGGAACAGGGAAGGCTCTCCATTCTGAGAGACACAATAGCCCAACTGGAGAAGCGTCGGGCGGAACTGGACGAAGCATTGGCCACCCTGCCAACTCGTCTCATGGAGCTGAGCAGAACGTTGAAGGACATGGAGCAGGGGGCTGGCAGTGCTGGCAAGGCTCTTGCCGGTGCGAGCCAACAGGTGACGGCCGATGCGAAAGGACTTGAAGTGGCCGCGAAAAGAGCCGATGACGCCGTCGCTGTACTCCAGAAGGGCGTTGCGCAGGTCGACGGGCTGGCGCAGCGCATTGCGGACCGGCAGACAAATCTCGACACGGCTGTTGCCACGCTTGGCAAGACGGCCACCGCTCTTTCGACAGCCACCGAGGGCAAACTGGGTCCTGCAGTTGACGGGGTGAAGGATAAGATTGCCAAGTTCACCGAAATGGTCGCCAGCCTGTCTGCCGAACAGAGGCAGCTTTCCGGCTTGGTCGGTAGCCTGCAAGGCGCTGTAGGGACCCTGGTGGACCTGGAAACAAAGATAAGGACCGCCAGTGGCGCCTTGATTTCGCATCAGAAGGTTATCGAGGAAACGGCTGGCAAGCTCGACTCGGGAGCCGGTCGTCTTGACAAGGTGGCGAGGGATGTCAGCTCACGCAAGGACGCTGTCTCCCAGTCCTTGGACGCCTTGGATGATGCAGCACAGGCGGCGAAAACGGCCGGGGCCAATCTTGATCAGCTTGCTGAGACGCTACAGGAATTTTCCACGCGCGATGCAGCTGTTCTGGCGGTGGTCGATGCGTTGTCGACGGCATCCCAGGGTGTCAAGGTGGCCGGAGACGACCTCGCCTCAACCGTCAGGGATCTCAAGGACACCCGGCGCAAGATGGAAGAGGAGATCAGTCAGGTGCAGGGTCGGCATGCCCAGCAGGATGCAGCCAGCACCGATCTTTCGGAACAATCGCCTCTCAACCCGCCAGGTGTTCCGAAAAAGCCGTGATCTCTGCCTCTCCTCCGCGAAAAAAGGAGTTGCCATGAATACCGTTTCCGTTCCGATCCTTCCGGCTGGATTGTGGCTGTTGGCCACAGCCGGGGTCATAATCATCATGCTGATTATTTTTGGCATGTACCTGTATCATCAACGCCGTTTTTCCGCGGCCCTTGGCGACAGCCGCGATGCGTCTTCTCTTGCAGCGCGCAAGGAACAACTTCAGTCTGATGTGCAAGGGTTGCGGGATTGGTTTACGGCTCAGAAGGATGAGTTGGTACGACTGGATTCCGAAAGGGTTGAACAGGAACGCTTGCGCGGCGAGTTGACACGACTTCAGCACGAATGTGCTGCTGAAGAGCAACGAAACGTAGAACTGCGAAGGGAGGCTGGAGAATTCGAGGCTCAGCGGCATACCATTTCCCAAGTCATCGAAAGGTTGAACCACGAGGCAGAAGATCTGCGACATCGCATCGAGGATCTGGAAAGGCAACGGGCTGAACTGGTCAGCGTCGAGACGCAGCTTAAGGAAATATACAAGTCCCTTGACGCAGTGAAGCAGGAATGGAGCGCAGCGCAGAAAGAACGGGAGGATGTCGTCAGGCAGGTTGTGGAAAGGCGCATTGAACTCGACGCACTGCGCCGTGAGTGTGATGGACTGGACAGGCATCGAGTTGAATTGATGCAACAGGCGGAAAACGCAAAGACCGAGAACGAACGAGCACATCGAGAGGCTGAAGAATCAAGCAGGCAGCTTCTGGAAATAACTCAGCAGGTTCAGCTGCAAAAGGGGGTTTTGATTCAGGCCGAGGACCGCATTCATGACTTTGAGCGTGGGATCAGAAGGCTGGAGGAAGAGAAGGCTGGATTCAAGCAGGAGATGGCCGATCTTGAAAAAGATCGAGAGGTTGCGGAAGTATCTGCAAAAGAAGCCGAGGAGAAGGCTCGGCGCCGCATGGCGGAAGCTGAGGAATCCGGCAAGATTCTTGGCGACATGAGCCGTCAGGTTCAGGAAAAACACCACGAACTTTCTCTGAAGGAGGAGTTGCTTCAGAGTCTTGTCCGACAGGTTCAACAGTTGGAAAGAACAAAGTCCAACATCGAACAAGCTCTTGCTGATGCTCAGAGAAAAGTGCCAGAAAGCGAAAAGGCGGTCCAGTATTGGGATGACCAGACACGGAGGGCGGAAGCAAGTCACCTTGCGATGACCAGCCGGCTGAAAAAGGCGGAGGACCGGCTTGAAGAAGTGGAGAACAAGGAAAAGCGTCTTGGCATTGAAGTGGCAGTTCTCGAAGGGGAGCGCGACAGGTTGCGCAAGGAGGTCGGCGGTCTTGAGGGCGGTGGCGGGCCAGAGATGGATAACGCCCACGCCGATCTCCTCAAGAAAGCACCCGACTGCCTTGACCCCAGCCACCTGCCCAAAAAGGAATTCCCGTATAGCGATGAGGAAGGTGCCCTGGCGGAGATCTGTCGGCAACTTGCCGATGTCGGATATCACTTCCAGGAACGTGTGGTGAAGGCCTTCCATACGGCCCTCAAGTGCCATGACATCAACCCGCTGACTGTGCTTGCCGGTGTGTCCGGAACTGGCAAGACCCTTCTGCCCACCGCCTATGCCAGACTCATGGGCATGCATTCTTTGGTGATCGCGGTTCAGCCGCGTTGGGATTCGCCGCAGGACATGTTCGGCTTCTACAACTACCTGGAAAAAAAATACAAGGCGACCGATCTGGCCCGTGCCCTCATCCGCATGGACCGTTCCTGTACCGTGGAAGGACTTGATGAAAAGCAGAAATGCTCTGATCGGATGCTGCTTGTTTTGCTCGATGAGATGAACCTGGCACGCACCGAGTACTATTTCAGCGAGTTTCTCTCCAAGCTTGAGTTGCGGAGGTTGGCTGACCGCGATCATCAACACGACACAATTCTTCTGGACACTGGACCAGGACGGGAGGCCATCAAATTCTGTGTGGGACAAAATGTCCTTTTTACTGGCACCATGAACGAGGACGAATCCACCCAGACCCTCTCTGACAAAGTCCTCGATCGGGCCAACGTCCTGCGCTTTGGTCGCCCGGCAAAAACAGGCCCGGCGGGGCCACAACAGATCCAGGAACGTCCGCTGCCGCAACCTCTTGGATACCTGAAGGCTGAACAGTGGGCAAAATGGTGTCGCCCCGTCGAGTCGGCTGACTGGACCGAAAAGGCGCAGGAATGGATCAATGGTCTCAATGATGCACTCACCAGAGTGGGGCGCCCGTTTGGGCATCGAGTTCGGAAAAGCATTCTGGCCTATGTGGCTAACTACCCAGGCGTGACTCGCGACGTCTTCAAAGACGCCTTTGCCGACCAGATCGAACAGAAGATACTGCCCAAGCTGCGGGGGTTCGATACCACGGAAGGCATCAACAATGCTGCTTTTGATGATATTGGAAAGATCATTGAAGATACCGGCGACGGGGAACTGCACAAGGCCTTCGCCACTGCGCGGGAAAGCAACGCCTCTGGCATGTTCCTTTGGCAGGGTGTGACGCGGCAGGATGACCAGGCATGACCGTTCGGATTCCGGCCCGTGTTCATTTCTGGCCCTGGTCTTGCGCCACGGGCGAGGAAACCAGGAACCTCTCCGACGGCGAGGTCACGTTCCCGTACTATGGCAGTCCAATCATCTCGCTGGCTGAGAGCGCTCAAATCTTCCTGCCCGCCCGGCACGAGCGGTTTCACCCGTTGGGACCATCCTTTCTGCCTCCGTCCTCTCCGGAACGTTGCCGCCTTTTCGAAAGCCCGCATGGGGCCGATGCCGACGTTTCAAACAATGCCGGCCTTGCCATTCACAGCACCATCAATGGCGATAACGTCCGTCAACGAGTCCTTCTCTCGCCCAAAGGTGTAAAACCCAGGTGGGAGAGGTGCGATGAACAAGGTGCCAGCCGGGATTCCGACTTGTATCGAACGGTGCTTGCCTGGTCCAGCCGGTTCGACGAGCTGCTGGATAAGGCTCATGCCATGAGTCGATCAAACGAGTTGTTGGAATGGACAAGGGTCAAGGCCTACCTGAAGGAATTGGCAGAGGCGACGCAAGAGCCATCCCGGGCCATCATTGTGGACATTGCCGAAACCATGCACCGGCCACTCCCTGAAACCGTGCGGGCCGCTCGTCGTGTCCTGCTCCGGGAACGGCGGCTCTTGCCCGCCGGTAGGGTGGAGGAGACCGACAGTGCCTGCCTCCACTGGTACATCCGTCAGCAAGGACGGACCTTGGCCGAAAAGGCGGGGTCGAGGCAGCGACTGCTCGCGGTAGCTCGGCAAGAAACCTACAACTTGCACGAAAACCGCATCCTCAAGGATTTCCTCCATCGCTGCACGGCAGAGGCCAAGAGGTATATCGCCAATGCCCGGTCCGAGAATCCCGCCTTCGAGAATTCAGAACGTACCGGGAGAGTACGGTCTCTCTCCTCTCTCTGCACCCAGCTCGCCATGGCGCCTCATTTGGAGGAGGTGGACGCCCCACATCCGTCTACGCCGCCCAATTATGTGCTGCTCCATGACATGCGCTATCGGCAAGTCTGGCGATGGTATCAGCGGCTCCTGCGGCAGGAGAGGGAAAAGGACCGATTCTGGGACTGGCAGTCCAGAACCTGGGCGGATATTGCCCGCCTGCTGGTCAGCGTCGCCATTATTCTCCACATGGAGGAGCTTGATGGCAGTAACTCCCTGCGGCTCTCCACATTGTACGAAGGGGCGCTCCAGGTACGGGGCGAACAGATCCTGGGCAGCCGGGCCGCGGCCGGCTGCGAAACAGGCCCCCTGCTGATTGAACGGCGCAACAGGGGAGAAGGGCCGCCCCGACGAGCCGTATTGGAGATCGTTCATCCGGAGAATGCGAAAGACCACCCCGTCGCACGTCATCTCGGCTTTACCGGCGGTCAACTCTATCTTGTTCTCCGGCCTGTGGAACAGAAGGTTCCACCCCGTGTGTTGATTGTCTGGGCTGTCCACACAGCCGCTTCGACAAAGATTCCTTCCTGGGAAAAAATTGCTGCCTCCGCCGCCAAGGCATTGGATGGCCACCAGACCCTCCTGGACATGGCCAGGCTTGAGCAGCCGCCAATGCTTCGGGGGCTTGTCCTGTGCAGCCATTTCGAGCCGAAAGCATCCAGCGAGGTCAATCGTGAGAAGCTACGCCTGATCACTGTCCCAATGATGCCAGCGGGATGGATGGATGGCACCGAGACCATTATGCTTTCTCTGCATTACATGTTGGAGAAGATGCTCGCATGACCAATGGCAAGAACCCCCTGATACTGGGGTGTGCGGCCTTCGGGCTGGACGACATGAGCGTTGTGTGCGCGGGCCCGATTGCCAAGTCGGCCGATTTCCTGCCTGCGTGTGTGGTTCTTCCGGGGCACCCGAACGGGCCGATCCTGACCGGATTAGAGGCCAGAAAAGCCCGAGTGCATGCTGGCCTGCCTTGGCCACCCGAGGCCTCCGTCAAGGCTGGAGAACACCTGCGCCGGGCGCCTGTCTGTTGTGTATGGCGGGCCCTGACCGAGGCGCGGGACAGCCAGGCCCGTTGGGAGGTGGGCGGCGGGGTTTCCTTCCCGCTTGCCAGAATCCTGGCGGCGCATATCGCGGATCTACTCGTTCTGGAGGAAGGAAACCCTGTCGATGTGAAGGTTGCAGTGGCCATCCCTGACGATCTTGACGAGTACGGCCAGAAAAACCTGTTGGATGAGCTCAGACGGGAATTTGAACGCCGCGACCGAACTGAGGTTCGACTTCTGTGGCGCCCCGTGGCCGCCGCTCTCGCCTGGCTGGAAGAGGCTGGGGGCGACATGAAGGTTCGAACGGTTGAAGGTCGGCGGACGATGACGGGCCGTCCAGACGATTTTCTGCTTGTCCTCTATCTCGGGCCGGACGCCATTGAATGTGTGCCATTCAAGCTGCGGGTTTGCCAAAACCAGCAAGGGGTTGATTTCATCGTGCCGCGCCGCGAGCGGCCCCGGGAGATTTCATCGCTTGCCGGCTACGATTGGGTGGGCCGGGCACTGGCAGGGCTGCCCGAACTTCAGGGGGGCGCCGGGGATGCTTTCTGGCGGGCCTTCTCATTCTTTCCAGAGGCATGGCAGGTGCTGGCAGGAAGGCATTGGAGCCAGCCGGATTTGCCGCAGACCTGGGGATTCGATCATGGCTATGCTTTCTGGAATCCGGCCAGGGAGGATCTCGCAGCTCGATTTGATAGGGCAGTTTGTGGCCCATCACGGCAAGTACAGGAAACGTTGAAAGCCTCTTGCTCCCTACGAGGAAGTGTGCCCTCTCCCGCGGCATGGACGGACCGGCTGGCAAATCTTGTGCGGGAAACCATCAAGAGTCAAAAGGGTGGTCAGCTGGTGGGAATGGCTGTCTGCGGCCCCTTTGCTCCAGCCGAACCACCCGTTTGGCTACGGAATTGTTTTGCGGAACTGGAAGCCCGGGGCCTGGACACGCGTGGGCCGTGGGACAACCGTGAGGCGAACCGCCTCTGGATGAATCCCGGCAGTGAGGCCATTGCCCAGGGTGCGGCGCTTTTCTTGTACCGACTGCAACAAGGCGAGCCGACCTATCTCGACACCTTGCCGCAGTATTTTCTGTTGGCGAAGAAGGACGGGCGCTATACAACTTCGCCTTTGGTTGATGCCCAGGACACCGATGGGGGGCAGGAGTATAAGAACGATATCTGTCGACGGTTTGAAATCGAGCAGCATTCTCATGAACTTGATATTGTCATCTCCCGTGGTGGCGGACATGATGAATTGCTAAAGCCCAGTGGAGGCCTTGATCGTCTTGATCGTGAAGTAGGCAGTTCTGCTGACGGACTTTCCATTGCCAAGGCAAGCCTGGTACGTCATCTCGTCAGGACTGCTGCGAATCGAGAAGAAGCTTTGCAGAAAATCCAGACGAATCTCCGCAACATTGAAAATTCCACGGCTGCCCTTCGTTATGCTGATATCTATGCGGAACTCTGGCACGCAAAAGCGGATGGTCCAGAGGAGAAGCAGCGTGCACTGGGGCCAGAGACGGTAAATAAAAGGGAGGCAGAAAAACAAGCGGACACTCCGTTTCGAAGGCTCACCTTCCCTTTTCCCCTGCCACCACCAGAGAGGATGCCCGTTGACCTTCATGTGCGCATCCGTCCGGCAAGCGGCATGGCGCAGATGGAGGTGACCCCCCAGGACCCATCGTTCCTGTATGGCCGCCGAGTTTATGTGGATTACCGGACCATGCGCCCCTGCCCGACCGAGGAACTGGTGTCGGATGCCCGAGGCTGGCCACCTTTGGAAGAGCTGACACCTCACCCAGATCCTGCTCCTTGGAGGAAAGCCCGCATTCCCGACTTGGTGAATGTATTTGAGGGTACAACACCTCGGTCGTCCGATTTCGACACACGGCTTGATGAGATGTATCGCTTCATCAAAACGCGGAAATCCTGGAAACGAATTCTTCTCCCTGTGCTGAGCCAGGACGGATTGGCCGGTTTCCAGGAGGGAGAACGTCTGGTCGCCAGGTTCATTGAGGCTCTGCAAAGACATACGACGAAATTGGATGGCTGGGATGACGAGCAAGTCCGCTCGTTACTGACCAGAGCCACGTGGTTTTACGGGGCTACACCGCAGCATGTAACCAAGCGAATCAGGCAAGATCTCTGTATTCCTGGGTGTGGTGCGCGAACGATTGAAGCTGGGAGTAGATCTCTTGCCGAGACAAAGGACCTTGGTCGCATCTTGCAATGTATCACAAAAAAAATCCATGATGACAATAAATTCTCTTACCCAAGCGTCCGAGCGTGCAACAACATCATGAGCCTTCGACGAAACGGACATGATGCCTTGAACGAAAAAACTATCAATATACTGCTTGGAGCAGTCTTGATGGTGATTGATGGTTATGCAGCAGAAGGACAATTCAAGAATAAATTTTTTTCTGGCATCAAACTGATGCTGTATCTCTTGCGCTACCGGAAATGCGATGGCAACTTTCTTCCTGCCAGCAGCGAGGAAACTTCCGAAATCCGAGACAAGTTGAAAGGCTACCTCAAGAAAATGGAAAAGGCGATGCCGCAGAATCGATACATCAAGGCCAAAGAGATCATCACGGGCACCATTGGTTACTTGGACTATGCCGGGAAGACTGATTTCCTCAACATCTTGACGGAGTACTCTATTGGAACAGATGACGAGGACGCTGACTGACAGCCCGGCTTCTTCTGGTGGCGGATCTCGGCCGCTAATGCCGGCAAGAACACCGATCTGTCCGCCTGCGATGCTTCAAGGAGAAGACGGCCTGCCGCTCTCACCGGAGAGCGGGCGCCGGCTGCGGGCCGAAGGTAGTTACCCGCTCGATGTGGCCTGGGACGGTATGCTCGCGGACGACGAGCACCACCCTGAGGACATCGTCGCCCGTGTACGCGAGGTCCTTGAGGTGGTTTGGAAAGACCGCGCCGACGGGATTGAGCACGAGGCTTGTGACCTGCTGGACGTGAAGACCCTGCGCGAGTGGTTCCGGCGCCCCTCCGGCTTCTTCGCCGACCATCTGAAGCGCTACTCCAAGAGCCGCCGCCAGGCCCCGATCTACTGGCCCCTCTCCACAGCCAAGGGCTCCTACACCCTCTGGCTCTACTACCACCGCCTCACCGACCAGACCCTGCACACCGCCCTGGCCGACTTCGTGGCCCCGAAGCTCAAGGTCGTGCGGGCCGAGATCGCCGGCCTGCGCGAGGGCACGGGCCCCCGTGCCCGGCTGGAGGAGTTGCTGGACCTGGAGAAGGAGATGGAGGACCTCCGGGCCGAGATCGAGCGCGTCATCAAGCTCCCCTGGAAGCCGAACCTGAACGACGGCGTGCTCATCACCGCGAGCCCCTTGTGGAAGCTCTTCCGCCTGCCCAAGTGGCAGAAGGACCTGAAGGCCTGCTGGGAGAAGCTGGCCAAGGGCGACCACGACTGGGCCCACCTGGCCTACATCATCTGGCTCAAGCGGTAGAGGACGCCTGCAAGAAGGACCGCTCCATCGCCATCGCCCACGGCCTGGAGCACCTCTGCCAGGTCGCGCCGCCGAAGCCGAAGGGGAAGCGGGGGCGGAAGAAGTCGACATTGTTGGGCGAGAGCGAACTCTCATGAGGCGCACGATTCCCGAGCACGAGTCGATGACCGTGGAGCTCAAGAGCGACGCGAAGCGGCTGCGCGACGCCGACCTCGCCGCCGCCGTGGTCTGTCTCGCCAACACCGACGGTGGCGAACTGTACCTCGGCGTCGAGAAAGACGGGCAGATCACCGGCCTCCACGCCGAACACCTGAACCTCACGGGGCTGGCCGCCCTGATCGCCAATCGCACCGTGCCGCCGGTGTCGGTACGGGTGACCGCCGTGGAGGAAGCTGGCACCCTGGTGGCGCGCATCGAGGTCCCCAAGTCGCACCGGCTCGTCGCCACAGCGGACGGCCTCCTCCAGCGCCGCAGGCTCAAGGCCGACGGCAGTCCCGAGTGCGTACCCTTCCTTCCCCATGAGTTCGCCTCGCGCCAGTCCGACCTCGGGCTCCTGGACTACTCGGCCCTGCCCGTGGCCGGGGCATCGGAGCAGGACCTGGACCCCTTGGAGCGGCAACGGCTGCGGCAGATGGTCGAGCGCTTCGGCGGCGATCGAGCGCTCTTGGGCCTCGGCGACCGGGAACTGGACGGCGCCCTGGGGCTCGTCCGTACCGAGGAGGGCCGCCGGGTTCCCACGGTGACAGGCCTGCTGCTCCTGGGTCTGGAGCCGTCCTTGCGCGCACACCTGCCCACCCACGAGGTGGCGTTCCAGGTGCTGGAGGGCACCGAGGTCCGGGTTAACGACTTCCACCGCTGGCCCCTCCTGCGGGTCTTCGAGCGTATCGAAGAGCAATTCTCCACCCGGGTTACAGAGGAGGAGATTCAGGTTGGGCTTTTCCGTGTGCCGATCCCCACCTTCGACCGGAGGGCGTTCCGCGAGACGTTCATCAACGCCGTGTGCCACCGGGACTACACCCGGCTCGGCGCCGTCCACGTGCGCTGGAACGACGATGGGCTCACCGTCAGCAACCCGGGCGGGTTCGTGGAGGGCGTGACCCTGGAGAACCTTCTCACAGTCGAGCCGCGGCCGAGGAACCCGGCCCTGGCGGACGCCTTGAAGCGCATCGGGCTTGCTGAGCGGACGGGGCGTGGGGTCGATCTGATCTTCAAGGGGCTCCTGCGCTATGGCCGCCCGCCGCCCGACTACGGCCGGTCCGATGCGAACGGCGTCGTGGTGCGCTTCAGCCAGGCTGAGGCCGACGTGCCCTTCCTCCGGATGATCTTGGAGTACGAAGACCGGAGGCGCGTACCGTTGGCCCTCGACGCGCTGATCGCCCTGGCGGATCTCCGGGAGGGGCGGAGGGTTGACGTGGGCCAGGTGGCGAAGGCGATCCAGAAGGATTCGACGTTGGCCCGGGGAGTACTTGAAGGCCTCGTGGAGGCCGGGCTGGTCGAGGCCCATGGCGTGAAGAGGGGCCGTACCTACACCCTGAGCGCCAAGGTCTACCGGAATCTCGGCCGGCAGGCCGAATACGTGCGGCAGGCCGGGTTCGAGCCCATTCAGCAGGAAGAGATGGTCCTGCGGTACGTGCGCGAGCACGGCAACATCCGCCGGCGCGACGTGATGGATCTGTGCCGGCTGGGAGAGCACCAAGCCTCTCGGCTGCTCAAGCAACTCGTGGAGGCCGGGCGCCTAAGACGAACGGGTACGAGGAAGGCGGCCGTTTATGAGCGAGGCACGTAATTTAAGAGCGCGCTCATAAAATTTATGTGCGCGAGCATAAAATGGGCGCGACACAGGTTGCGCACGGACAATCGGCCTGTTACGGGCTGCCATTGGCCAAACGAGCCTTGTGCGCGGCCGCGGGTAACGGGCTCGACACAACCCACCGAAGGGCTTCTGCTCCATGACTATCCGCGAGTACATCCAGGACCAGGTCTTCGTCCGCCGGGCACAGAAGCGCGGTTCCCTGGTCATCTACGCCCCTGACCGCAGGTTACCGGCAGATCGCTCTCGCTCTCGCTGCTGACCGCTGCCGGGTGATCGACGCCTCCTTGTCCGTGATCGAGCAGCGGGAGGCGGCCACCGAGGCGCGGATGGCGGTCACCAGGCCGCTGGCATCATGATCGAGCCAGAGGCGCACGCCGCCGGGGCCGGTCAGGCTGGCCAGGCGCCCCTGCTCGTCGAATTTCAGAGCGGTTGGCAACGTCAGCAAAAATCGCGGGCCGCCAGCCTTGCCCGCGACTGGTGTCGGATTATAATAATCATTCCCACTGAATGGGTCGGTGATTGCGGGCGGCCGCACGGGAATGGCCGTGCGGCCGCGCTTGGCCCGGCCCGGATCGTTTGGAGACGAGGCGCCCATGCACGCGCAGGACCATCGTATCACCCAGGCTCCCCAGGAGGAGCCGTACTATCTGCCCCTGGCGGACGAGCTCACGATTGCCACCACCGCGTACCGCCAAGAGCTGCCGCTTCTCCTCAAAGGCCCCACCGGCTGCGGCAAGACCCGGTTCATGGCGCACCTGGCCTGGTCCCTGGGCCGGCCGCTGGTCACCGTCTCCTGTCACGACGACCTGTCCACCGCCGACCTGGTGGGACGGTTCCTCATCAAGGGCGGTGAGGCGGTCTGGACCGACGGCCCGCTGACCATGGCGGTGCGGGCGGGGGCCATCTGTTACCTCGATGAGATCGTCGAGGCCCGGAAGGACACCACCGTGGTCATCCACCCTCTGGCCGACGACCGGCGGGAGCTGCCGGTGGAAAAGCTCGGCCAGGTGGTGGTGGCGCCGCCGGAGTTCATGCTGGCGGTGTCCTACAACCCGGGCTACCAGAGCGTGGTCAAGGACCTCAAGCCCTCCACCCGCCAGCGCTTCGTGGCCCTGGAGTTTTCCTATCCGGACCCGGCGCGGGAGGCGGCCATCGTCCGCCACGAGACCGGGGTGGGGGAGGGCCTGGCTGCCGGTCTGGTGCAGCTGGCGGCCATGACCCGCGGGCTCACCGACAGCGGTCTGCCGGAGGGCGCCAGCACCCGTCTTTTGGTTCACGCCGGCAAGCTGATCGCCGCCGGCATCCCGGCCCGCACCGCCTGCCGGGTGGCGGTGGCCGGCGCCCTCAGCGACGACCCCGAGCTTCTCGCCGCGCTGGAGGAGATGGTCTCCGCCGTCTTTCCGTAAGGAGCGCGTGGTGGCGCGGCAGAAAGTCAGCCGCAGCCCCCGCATCGAGGCAGCATGGAACGAGCCGTTGTGCGCCATGAGCTGGCGCGCCGCATGGGTCCACAGCCGCCGGTCTCCTGGGTCCTGGACGAGCCCGCCGGCGGGCTGGCCGCCCTGGAGCCGCCGGAGCTGGCGGCGGTGCTGGACCAGGTGCCGGTCATCTGGCCGGTGAGCCAGGGGCTGACCTTCGCCTTTCTGGCCGAGGTGCCCCAGGCCCTGGGCTGCCTGACCCCCCGGCAGCTGCCGGACTGGGTGAAGGGGATCCTGGACGCCTACGAGGGCGGCGGCCTTGCCGCGGCGCGCCTCTTCATGGCCGAGGTGGAGCGCCGCTTCCTGTGCCGCCTGCGGGATCGGGGCGGGGTGGCCTTCCCGGCAGTGGCCGGCCGGCTGTTGCCGTATCTCCGGAGTCTGGCCGGCCGCAGCATCGATCTGGCCCCGGCGCCTTGGGCCGGCACCGATGTGGCCACCATCTTCCTGCCGGCGGAGATCGATCTGGGGGCCGATGGCGCCGCCCACCGCCTGGTCTACAAGCTGGTCGCCTCCTGGCAATGGCTGATGCTCGCCGAGGGCTCCTTCTGGCCGGCGTTGCCGGACGGCAGCCATCAGGACCTGGCGGCGGCCCTCGCCAGCAGCAGCCGGCCGGACCTGGCCGCGGCTTGTTACTGGCTGGCCGAGGGCCGGCGCCTGCTGGCAAGGCTCGGCCGCCGGCTGCCTGGCCTGGCCAGTGATCTCGCCCCGCTGTGGCCGCTCCTGGTCACCGGCCGCCCGGCCCCGGCCCTGCTGGCGCCCGGGCACGGGGTGGTGGAGACCCTGTGGCGCCTGGGGCTGGGCACGGCCGGGGAGGGCCCACCGGAGCTGGCCGCCAGGATCGGCCAGGCCGCAGGCCTCCTGGCCCGCCTGGTCAAGCCGGCGGCGACCAGCGCCGACAGCCTGGCGGTCGCCGCCGGCCTGGGCCAGCTTCTGGCCGACCTGCCCCGGGGAGGCCTTGTGCCGCCGCCGCTCCTCTTTCTGGGCGAGCCGGATCTGGCAGCGGTGGCAGCGGGCCGGCTGCGCCGCCGCCAGGAAGCCCGCCAGCAGTTCGTGGAGGCCCTGGGCCGGCTCCTGACCCAGGAGCTGGGGGTGCTGCCGCCGCCGTCTCCCGGGCCGACAGTGGCCAGACCCCAGGGCGACGCCGCGGTGGCCGTCCCGGCGGCGGCCGGGGGGGCACCCAGGGACGAGACGAAGGCCCGGGAGCCGGAGCTCATGATCCAGGTGGCCGACCGGGAGGTCCGGCTGTCGGAGGGCCTGCGCTCCCTGGCCCGGGAGATTGCGACCGACCTGGGCGCCCTGCCGGCGGCTTACGTGCAAAGTGCCCTCGACATGGCCGGTGCCGGGGGCGTCGGCCGGGAGGTGGCCGCCCCGCTTGCCGGCGAAGCGGCCACCGGTCCCCTCACCTATGACGAGTGGGACTATCGGCGGGCCGGCTTCCGCAGGAACTGGTGCCGGCTGCTGGAAAAAGAGCTGACGCCGGTGCAGTCGGATTTCGTGGCCGAGACCCTCACCCGCCGCCGGGGGCTTCTGGTCCACCTGCGCCGCCAGTTCGAAATGCTGCGCGCTGACTACCGCTTCGTGCGCCGCCAGACCGAGGGGGAGGAGATCGACCTCGATGCGGTCACCGAGATGCTGGCCGATCAGGCCGCCGGCCAGCCGCCCTCGGAGAAGCTCTTCATCCGTCAGCTCCGGAACGAGCGGGACATCGCCACCTGCTTTCTGGTAGACCTGTCCTCCTCCACCGAGGGTTGGGTGGGTGCGACCATCAAGGAGGCCCTGGTGCTCCTCTGCGAGGCCCTGGAACGGCTGGGGGACCGCTACGCCGTCTATGGTTATTCCGGCATGCGGCGCCTGCGCTCCGAAATCTTCCACGTCAAGCACCTGGAGGAGCCATACGGCGACGCCGTCCGGCAGCGGATCGCCGCCCTGGCCCCCCGGGAGTACACCCGCATGGGCCCGCCCATCCGCCACGCCACCCGGCTGCTGGCCGCCGCCGACGCCCGGGTGCGCCTCCTCATCATCCTTTCCGACGGCAAGCCCGAGGACTACGACGACTACAAGGGGGATTACGCCATCGAGGACACCCGCCACGCCCTCATCGAGGCCAAGGTGCGGGGCATCCACCCCTTCGGCATCACCATCGACCGCCAAGCCCGGGACTACGTCGCCCACCTCTACGGCGCCGTCGAGTCCATCGTCCTCGACGACGTCGCCAAACTGCCCGCCCGCCTGCCGGAGATCTACCGCATCCTGACCCGGTGAAGAGCGAGCCGGGAACGGGGGGGCTGTCGCAGCGCCCCCGTCACCCCCCGGGTCTGGCCCGAAGGCGGCTTGCGGTCCTGATCCGCCTCCGTGGCATAGCGCTGGAAACGGTCCGTCTTCGACCCTGGACAGATCACGGCCTGCCGGCATCCCATTGGGCCGCTATCCTACCGTTATTCCTGCACCTTGATGGGAGAACCCGATTCGGGTATCGTCTCGTCCCAGGATGGAGGAGAGTTCGTGGAGGCTGCATCGGGCAGGGTCCAACACGGGATCATGGTCTGGAGAGTGAACGGGTGAGCCACAGCTTCTCTTCCTCCTGCACATGCTCGCCCACGGGAAGGAGCCCAGGGAAGGCGGCTCGCGCATCGCCATCATCATGAACGGCTCGCCGCTTTTCACGGGTGACGCCGGCGCGGCGAGAGCGAGATCCGCCGCCATATCCTGGAGCACGATCTGCTGGAGGCCCTGATCGCGCTTCCCGAGCAGCTCTTCTACAACACGGGGATCGCCACCTACGTCTGGGTGGTGACCACCCGCAAGTCGGAAGCACGCCGGGGCAGGGTCCAGCTCATCGACGCCACCGCCTTCTGGGTGCCGATGCGAAAAAGCCTCGGCGACAAGCGCCGGGAGATCCCGCCCGACCGGGCCCAGGACATCGTCACCATCCTCGCCGACTGCCGGGACGGCGACACCCGCCGGCTCGCCAAGAACGGCCAGGATGACGAGGTCGTGGTCAGCCGCATCTTTCCGACCACCCACTTCGGCTTCCGCAAGATCACCGTGGAGCGGCCGCTGCGGCTCAACTTCCAGGCGGCGCCTGCGCGGATCGCGCGGCTTGCGGAGGAGAAGAGGTTCCAGGCCCTGGCGCAGTCGAAGAAGAAGGGCACGGCCGGTGCAAAGGAAGAGGCGGAGGGCCGGGCGCTCCAGGCGGCGATCCGCAACCTCGTGACCCGGCTCCCGGGCACCGTGTTCCGGGATCGCGGCGATTTCGAGCGCGCCCTCGATAACGCCGCCCGCAAGGCCGGCCTGAGGCTGCCGGCACCGGCCCGGAAGGCGATCCTCTCCGCCCTGGCGGAGCGGGACGAGACCGCCGCGATCTGCCGCCACCCGGACGGCAGCCCCGAGCCCGATCCGGAGCTGCGCGAACCGCTACTTCTACCGGTATACGCCGCCCCGCCCCCTGGCGGAGATCGAGGCCGATATCCGGGCCATCGAGCACGACATCGTCCGCATGCTGGCGGAGGTGACAGGCGGGCGGGTGGAGTGACGGCTGGAAATGGGTGGAGCGGCAGGCCCGCGGAATTTATGTGGCGAGTCGGCACCTGCTGACCGCCGAGCACACCCTCGCCCAGGTCGGCAAGCGCGTGCCCTCCGGGGTCTTTTGCCTGCTCACCGCCCTGCGCTTTCATGGGCTGACGACCCAGAACCCCGCCGAGGTGTGGATCGCCCTGCCCGCCGAGGCGCGCAAGCCACGCCTCGACTACCCGCGGCTACGGGTGGCTCGGTTCTCGGGCGCGGCCCTTGCCCAGGGCATCGAGAGGCACCGGAGGGGGCGCGGGCGAGCAAGCGTTTCGCTCGAGCGTTGGTGATCAGCACCCTGGAAGGCCGTTCGTCGTTCACGGAGGCCTTCCGTCTCCTCGGCTTCCGGAAGATGGCCACCTTCCACCAGCTCGGCCACAGCCTGGGGGTCGGGTCCTGATGGCCTATCTGCTCGATGCCGACGTGAATCGGGCGGCGTAGGGCGTCTGGCGGCCGGCCGGCGTCGGGGCGACCAGAAGGGGCTGAAGATGCGGTGGCGTGGGAAAGGAGTCTTGGTTAAACTTCACCCCTGAAATCTTAATAGCAGTTGGGCCTATTCAGTTTTCGTGAACAGGAGGGGCGAGCTCCATGGAGCGCGGGGAGACCGGCCGGTACGAAGTCACAAGCGTCGGCGGGGAACAGGTCCGCGCCTTTGTGCCGGCACCTCTGCCCCCGAACCCGCCGCTCATGTTCGATGGCGGGCTCCAGCGGGCACTGGAATCCGCCGTGCTCGCGGTCGGGCGCCTCGACGGCGTATCCGTCCTTCTGCCCGATATGGCGCTTTTCCTCTATGCCTACGTGCGCAAGGAGGCTGTGCTCTCCTCCCAGATCGAGGGGACGCAGTCGTCGCTCTCGGACCTGCTGCTCTTTGAGCTTGAAGAGGCGCCGGGGGTTCCCCTCGATGACGTCGTCGAGGTGTCAAACTACATCGCGGCCCTGAACCACGGGCTTAGGCGCCTGCGGGAAGGCTTTCCCCTCTCCAACCGCCTCTTCCGGGAGATCCACGGTGTGCTGCTCTCGCGCGGCCGGGGCAGCGGCAAGGAGCCGGGCGAGCTCCGGCGCTCGCAGAACTGGATCGGCGGCAGCCGGCCGGGCAACGCGGTCTTCGTGCCCCCGCCCCACACGGCAGTGCCCGAGTGCATGTCGGCGGTCGAGCGGTTCCTGCACGCCGAGAGCGACGGGCTGCCGGTGCTGGTGCGGGCCGCGCTGGCGCACGTTCAGTTCGAGACCATCCACCCGTTTCTGGACGGCAACGGCCGCGTGGGGCGGCTGCTCATCACCTTCCTGCTTTGCCACGCCGGCTTGCTGCGCGAGCCGCTCCTGTACCTGAGCCTCTACCTGAAGCAGAACCGGGCCACCTACTATGAGCTGCTCGACCGGGTACGCCGCACCGGCGATTGGGAGGCGTGGCTCGCCTTTTTTCTGGAAGGCGTGCGCCAGACCGCCGAAGGCGCGGTCTCCACAGCCCAGCGGCTGGCCGAGATGTTCAAGACCGACCGGTCCCGGATCGAGCCCAGCGGCCGCCGGGCCGGCTCGGCGCTGCGCGTGCACGATGCGCTCAAGGCGCGCCCCATCCTCTCCATGCCCGAGGTCTGCCGCAGCACGGGCCTGTCGTTCCCGGCCGCCTCGTCGGCCATGGAGCTCCTCGCTGACCTCGGGACCGTGCGCGAGCTGACCGGCAAGCGCAGGAACCGGCTCTTTGTCTACGACCGCTACCTTGACGTTCTCAATGAAGGATGAAGGCGGAAGGCGCGGCCTTGTACCGGTTCGGTCCACGGAGACTCCTGGAGGCCCTGGACAAGGAGGCGTAGAGCCGCCCGGCCAGGCGCCGAGGGGACGCCCCTTGGAGGCTTGCGGTCCTGGATGCGCGGTCGCTGGTGGTCGATCCTCCTGGAGGAGCCCACCCGGCGCCGCCATTGCGCCGGACGGGCGCGTTTCCCTGGCTGCACCATGAATCGTCACCGTCTCGTTTCGTCCCTCCTGGACTGGTTCGCGGCCCATGGCCGCGATCTGCCCTGGCGCCGCACCTACGATCCGTATCAGGTCTGGATTTCGGAGATCATGCTCCAGCAGACCCGGATGGAGCGGGCGGTAGTCTACTTCCAGCGCTGGCTGGCCCTCTTTCCGGACGCCGCGGCGGTGGCCGCCGCCTCCGAGGAGGAGGTGCTCAAGGCCTGGGAGGGCCTGGGCTACTACCGCCGGGCCCGGCAGCTCATGGCCTGCGCCCGCATCCTGGTGGAGCGCTTCCGCGGCCAGATTCCCGCCGACCACCAGGCCCTCCTGGCCTTGCCGGGGATCGGCCGCTACACCGCCGGTGCCATCATGGGCATCGCCTTTGATGCCCCTTTTCCGGCGGTGGATGGCAATGTGATCCGGGTGTTGGCCCGGCTCTTCGATCTGCCGGGGCGGGCGAGCGATCCCGCCTTCAAGGAAGGCGTCTGGGAGCTGGCCGGCGAGCTCCTGCCGGCAACCGCGCCCCGGGCTTTCAACCAGGCCCTGATGGAGCTGGGGGCCCTGGTCTGCCTGCCCCGGCGGCCCCGCTGCCCGGTCTGCCCGGTGGCCTCGTTCTGCCTGGCCCGGGCCCGGGACACCATCCATGAGCGGCCGGGCCGGGCCGGCCGACCGCGGACGATCCCCATCATCATGGCCACGGGCATGCTGGTGCACCAGGGCCGGGTCTTTGTCCAGAAGCGGCCGGCGGTGGGAGTGTGGGCCAACCTCTGGGAGCTGCCCGGCGGCGAGATCGAGGACGGGGAATCGGCGGCGGCGGCCCTGGTGCGGGAATTCGCCGAGGAGACCGAGCTTGCCGTGGGCGAGCTGGCGCCTCTTGCCGTGGTGCGCCACACCTACACCCGCTACCGGGTCACCCAGCACTGCTTCTCGTGCCGGCTCCTCGCAGCCGAGCCGCGGGTGGTCCTGCACGCAGCCCAGGAGTATCGCTGGGTCACCGCCACGGACTTGGCCTCCCTGGCGCTGCCGGCCGGTCACCGCCAACTGGTGAGCCTGCTGGCCGCGGATGGTCGCCTAGCTGCTTTGCTGACAGCCAGCGCGGCGCAGCCTTTCCGCAGCACAAATTTCCCCTGATCCTCAATATTGTGGTTGTCAATTGGCGCGCAATCTGGTAACTAGCACCGGCTAGTCTATCGCCGGCTGCCAAACCGCGAGGACTGCTTCCGGGGATGACCGGCCGGGCCGGCCATCCCCGGCCATTTTTCTCACCTTTACCGCGGACGAAGGAGGATTACGCACCATGGCCAAGATGCTGTTCACGATCTCCAAGGGCATCCAGGACGGAATGATGGTGGCTCGCGCCTTTCACTTTGCCAAGGTGGCCAAGGAGAAGGGGCACGATGTTTCGATCTTCCTTCTGGAGGATGGCGTGTTTTGGGCCCAGTTCGGCATCAGCGACGACTTCTCCACCACCACCCGGGAGACCATGAAGGCCCAGCTCGACTACCTGAGCAAGAACGGCACGCCGATCTATGTCTGCAAGGCCTGCGTCGACAAGCGGCTCCTGGACCCGGAGGAGTTCATCACGGGCTGTGAGCTCAAAGCCGCGCCCGAGTATATCGATCTTTTGGCCGAGCATGACAAGACCTTCATGATCTGAGGCCCCCCCGGCTTATCCGCCCGTGGCCGGCGCGCCGGTCGCGGGCGGGCCGGCCCATCGCCGGCGCCATCCGGCGCCATCCATCCTGCTTATATCGGTTGACCGCCGGCCCGAAACATGCGACCTCTTGTGCAGGGGTCGATGAAGGCACCACCGGCTCTCGCCGCTCCCCCTGCCGGACACGGCACCGGGACCGCCTGCCGCCCCTCCCCCGGACCTTCAGGGAGACGACCCTCGACCGGCTTCACACAGAGCCACCATGTCCCGGCCGGCATGCCCCGCCGTGGCCCCCGTCATCAACCAGAGCAGGACCAACTGTCCCGCGGGCGCCGGCCCCCGGCCGACCTCACCGGCTCGCCGGCTCCCTGACCATCCCACACCTCCGAAGGAAGACCATGCCATGAAGAAGGCCAGCAGCAACGACAAGGACCGCCCCTGGGCGGAGGAGCCGCAACCGGAGCGCCCCACTGTGCGGCGCAAGCGCAAGGCCGACCGTCCGGGGGAGGAGCCGCAGGAGGCCAAGCCTGAGCGGAGCGAGCCGGTCCAGGAGCAGCCCGCGGTGGCTGATCGCCTCCCCCGTCGCCGGCCGCGGCCGGACCGCTTCGCCGGTCAGGGCGAGGGCTTCCGTCCGGAGCGGACGCGGCCCTGGCCGGATGAGCAGCGGCCCCACGAGCGGTTCGATCGCCGCAAGACCCGACCGGAGCGCTATCCCGGCGCCAGCGACAACGGCACGGTGGTCAGCCTGGACCCGGACGTGGCAGAGGTCTTTCCCTCTTCGGAGGCCGTCAACCGGGTGCTGCGGGCGATCATCCGTGCCATGCCCAAGACCGGCGGCCGGCCCCCCCGGACCGGACCTCCCCGCTCGCCGTCGGGTGGCCGGGAGGGTGGCTGGCGCTGAGCCTGGCCGGCGCCATTCCCCCTTGAAAAAGCGGGGGCATGGGGTATCTTCGGCCGTTGTTCTGTGCGGCGGCCGACCGTGTGGCCACGTCGCGCCGGTGCCGCGGGTGCTTTCCGGCGGGATCCTTTCGGCGGCGCCAGCCGATGCGCTGGCCGATCCATCCTCCGGCGGTGGCGCCGGATTTCCTGGGCCGGGTGCGGCGCCATGCCTGCAAGCCTGGGTGGGCACATGCGCAAGGTCCAGGACTACTACTTCCACAAGGCCAAGAAGGAGCGCTACCCGGCCCGCTCGGTCTACAAGCTCGACGAGGTTCAAACCCGTTACCGCCTGCTTTCGACCGGCGCCCGGGTGTTGGATCTCGGCTGCCAGCCCGGCAGCTGGAGCCTTTTCGCAGCCCGTACCGTGGGCCGCAGCGGCCAGGTGGTGGGGGTGGACCGGGAGAGCGGCCGCCCGCCGGATCCCGGCCCGGAAGCCGCCCCCGTCGAGGCGCTGACCTGCGATGTCTTCGACCCGGATCTCGTGCCCAGGCTCGCGGAGCGCTGCCCGCAGTTCGACGTAATCCTGAGTGATCTCGGGCCCCGAACCACCGGCCGCAAGGACGTCGATCATTTCCAGTCGGTCCGACTGGCCAGCCGGGCCCTGGAGGTGGCGGCGGCCCTGTTGCGGCCCGGCGGCAGCCTCTACTGCAAGGTCTTCCAGGGCGAAGATCTCGACAGCTTCGTTGCGGCAGTCAGAACGAGATTCACCCAGGTGCGGATCGTCAAGCCCAAGGCCTCCCGGAGCGAAAGCCGGGAGGTCTTTGTCCTCGGCACCGGATTTGTGAAGGAGGATTAGATGTCTGGACATTCGAAGTGGAGCACGATCAAACGGAAAAAGGGCGCCATCGACGCCAAAAGGGGCCGGATCTTCACCCGGCTCATCCGGGAGATCACCGTGGCGGCCCGGGCCGGCGGCGGCGACCCGACCGGCAACCCCCGGCTGCGGGCCGCGGTTCTCGAGGCCAAGACCGAGAACATGCCCAAGGAGAACATCGACCGGGCCATCAAGCGGGGCACCGGCGAGCTGGACGGGGCGGTCTACGAGGAGATCACCTACGAAGGTTACGGCCCGGGCGGGGTGGCGGTGCTGGTCGAGACCATGACCGACAACCGCAACCGCACGGTGGCCGATGTCCGCCACTTCTTCTCCAAGCACGGCGGCAATCTGGGCGAGTTCGGCTGCGTGGGCTGGATGTTCGACCACAAGGGCAGCCTCCTGGTGGACAAGGCCACCATCAGCGAGGAGGAGCTCATGGACCGCGCCCTGGAGGCCGGGGCCGAGGATGTGCGGGAGGATGACGACGGATTCACCGTCATCACGGCGCCGGACGACTTCTCTTCCGTGAAGGAGGCCCTGGAGGCGGCCGGGGTACGGTTCCTGGAGACAGCGGTGACCATGATCCCCAAGAACACCGTGCCCATCAGCGACGAGAAGGTCGCCAAGCAGCTGGTCAAGCTCCTGGATGCCCTGGAGGACTACGACGACGTCCAGAAGGTGCACGCCAACTGCGACATCCCGGACGAGCTCCTGGAGGGTGCCTGATTGCCGCCCGGGACCCGGACCGGCCTGCGCATCCTGGGCCTGGATCCCGGCTCCCGGGCCACCGGTTACGGGGTCATCGACTTGGTGGGCCACAAGCTCGTCTTCGTGGCCTGCGGCGTGGTGCGGCCCCCGGCGGAGGCGGCCTTTGCCGAGCGGCTGCGCCGGATCCACGACGGCCTGGTGCAGGTGATCGCCGAGCACACGCCCGATGAGGCGGCGGTGGAGGATGTCTTTGTGGCGGCCAACCCCCGCTCGGCCCTCAAGCTGGGGCATGCCCGGGGGGTGGCGATGATCGCTGCCATGGGCCGGGAGCTGGCGGTGCACGAGTATGGCCCCCGGCAGATCAAGCAGGCGGTGGTGGGCTACGGCCTGGCCGGCAAGGAGCAGATGCAGCGCATGGTGCGGCTGCTCTTAAGCCTTGCCGCCCTGCCCAGCCAGGACGCGGCTGACGCCCTGGCGGTGGCCATCTGCCATGCCCACCACGGCGGCCGCCTGCCTCCGGCCCGGACTGCCGGCCTGGCCTGCGGGAGAGCGGCGCCATGATCGCCTGCCTCAAGGGCACCCTGCTGCACAAGGGGGACGAGGAGGTGGAGATGCTGGTGGGCGGCGTCGGCTACCTGGTGGCGGTGCCCCGCTCCTGCCTGGAAACCCTGCCCCCTGCTGGCACCGAGATCCTCCTCCATGTCCACACCCAGGTCCGGGAGGATGCCATCACCCTGTTCGGCTTTGCCGACCGTCTGGACCGGGAGATGTTCCTCCTGCTGGGCAAGGTGACCGGCGTCGGCCCCCGGCTGGCCCTGGCCCTCCTGTCCGGCCTGCCGACCCCGGCCCTGGCCCGGGCCATCCAGGCCAGGGATCTGCACCGGCTCACCCGCATTTCTGGCATCGGCAAGAAGATCGCCGAGCGGCTTTGCCTGGAGCTGGCGGACAAGGTCCTGCCCTTTCTGGCCGCCGGCCCCGCCGCACCGGCGGCCGGAGCAGGGGAGGCCACCGGCGAGGACCTCGTCTCCGCCCTGGTCAATCTCGGCTATCCGGCCGTCCGGGCCAAGGCCGCCCTGGAGGCCTTGCGCCAGGAGCTGGGGGCGGAGGTCTTTTTGGCCCTGCCCCTTCCTGAGCTCATCCGCCGCGCTCTGAGGTCCCTGGCATGATCGAAGACGAGCGGGTTGTCTCCCCCCTGCCTCTGGAAGTCGATGCCGTGGAGCCCGGCATCCGGCCCCGTTTCCTGGCCCAGTACATCGGCCAGGAGCAGGTCAAGGAGAGCCTGGCCATCTTCATCGCCGCGGCCAAGGCCCGCCAGGAGCCGCTGGATCACGTCCTGTTCCATGGCTCGCCCGGCCTGGGCAAGACCACCCTCGCCCATATCATGGCCAACGAGCTGGGAAGCGGCATCAAGGTCACCTCCGGCCCGGTGCTGGAGAAGTCCGGCGATCTGGCCGCCATCCTCACCAACCTGGAGCGGGGTGACGTTCTTTTCATCGACGAGATCCACCGCCTCAACCACGCGGTGGAAGAGGTCCTCTATCCGGCCATGGAGGATTTCCAGCTGGACATCATCATCGGCCAGGGCCCGAGCGCCCGGATCATCAAGATCGACCTGCCCCGCTTCACCCTGGCAGGGGCGACGACGAGGGCCGGCCTGCTCACCCCGCCCCTGCGGGACCGCTTCGGCGTCGTCCTGCGCCTGGATTTCTACCGGCCCGAGGAGCTGGTGGCCATTGTCGAGCGCTCGGCGGGCCTCCTGGGCATCAGCATGGACCCGGAGGGCGCCCTGGAGATCGGCCGTCGCTCCCGGGGCACGCCCCGGATCGCCAACCGGCTCTTGAGAAGGGTGCGGGACTATGCCCAGGTCCGGGGCTCCGGCCGCATCGACGCCGCTATCGCCGACGAGGCCCTGCGCCTCCTCAAGGTGGATGCCCTGGGCCTCGACGAGATGGACCGCCGGATCCTGGCCACCATTGTCGACAAGTTCGGCGGCGGCCCCATCGGCCTCGACACCCTGGCCACCGCTGTTTCCGAGGACAAGACCACCATCGAGGACGTCTACGAGCCTTATCTCATCCAGATCGGTTTTCTGGCCCGCACCCCCCGGGGCCGGGTGGCCACCCCCCAGGCATGCAGCCACCTGGGCCGGCCGGCTCCCCGCCCGCGGCCACCAGGTCTGTTCGCATCCTGACCTGTCATCCCGGAACAGGAGGCACGCTCATGGACAAGAAGCTGACCATAGCCGAGATCAGGGAACGGAAGGGGAGCGGCCAGCGAGTGGTCGTGCTCACCGCTTACGATGCCGCCATGGCCCGGGTCCTGGACAGCGAGGGCGTCGACATCGTCCTGGTGGGCGACTCCCTGGGCATGGTGCTCCTGGGCTACGACTCCACGGTGCCGGTGACCATGGACGAGATGCTGCACCACTGCCGGGCGGCCAGCCGCGGGGTGCAGCGGGCCCTGCTGGTGGCGGACATGCCTTTCCTTTCCTACCAGGTGGAGCCGGCCGAGGCGGTGCGCAACGCCGGCCGCTTCCTCAAGGAGGCGGGCTGCGATGCGGTCAAGATCGAGGGGGGCGTGGCCATGGCCGACACGGTCCGGGCCCTGATCCGGGCCGGCATCCCGGTCATGGGCCACATCGGTCTGACCCCCCAGACCGCCTCCCAGCTGGGCGGCTTCCGGGTCCAGGGCAAGGATCTGGCTGCCGCCCGGTCAGTCCTGGCCGACGCCCGGGCCATCGCCGCGGCCGGGGCCTTTGCCATCGTCCTGGAATGCCTGCCCGCCGAGCTGGCGGCCCGCGTCACCCGGGACGTTGCCGTACCCACCATCGGCATCGGCGCCGGCTCGGCCTGCGACGGCCAGGTGCTGGTCACCCACGATCTTTTGGGCCTGTTCGAAAAGTTCACCCCCCGCTTCGTCAAGAGGTACGCCGAGCTCGCCCCCCAGGTGCGGACCGCCATCCAGGGGTTCCGGGACGAGGTGGCCGCCGGCCGCTTCCCGGGCCCGGAGCACAGCTTTGCCATGGCCGCCGAGGTGCTGGCCCGGCTGGACGAAGAGGGGTAGGGGGCCTGCTGGGTGCATTCCACGTTTGTCCCGAAGACGGATTTGCCAGCTCCCTTGCCAGCCGAAAATCCCGGCCGGGAACCGTCGGTTACCGACGCGGCCGCGCCGGGCGAGGATATGCTCGCGGAGATGGAGCCGTTGACAGTGAGGGCGGGCGGCGCAGACTATTCGCGTGAGGCTATCTATGCCACAGACAGCCAGGAAGAAGGCCGTCTACGGTGATCTGTACCGCAGCACGTCGAGCCGTTTGCCGAGATCGCCATCGATCTCGGCTTCCTTTGGCTGGACTGCGTCCTGGCCGCCGACCAGGCGGATGCTGGTCAACCGCGGCGGTAACCGGGCGTAGCCGGTGGGGAGCGCCAGAGGTCATGCCATGAATGAGAAGGATCTCGGTCCGTGCTCTGGCGGTGCTGGAGAGCCGGGCCGGCGCATCATCGACACGAGCACCGTCACCGCGGCCGTTCGGGAGCTGGCGATCGCTGCGGCCCATGACCTGGAGCCGGACATCCTGGAGGCGCTCCTCGCCGCCCGGGACCGGGAGGAGCCGGGGCTGGCCCGCACGGTTGTGGAGATCCTGCTGCAGAACGCCGAGATCGCCAGCCGGGAGCGGATCCCGGTCTGCCAGGACACTGGCGTCGCGGTGGTCTTTGTGGAGCTGGGGAGCGAGGTGCAGGTGGCGGGCGATCTGGCAGCCGCCATCCAGGAGGGGGTGCGGCAGGGCTACCGGGACGGGTATCTCCGAAGCTCGGTCTGCGATCCCTTGACCCGGGTCAACAGCGGCGACAACACGCCGGCGGTGCTCCATCTGGCCAGCGTGGCCGGGGATCGGCTCACCATCCGCTTCCTGCCCAAGGGCTGCGGCTCCGAGAACATGAGCGCCGTGGCCATGTTGCCGCCGGCCGCCGGCGTGGAGGGCATCGTGGATTTCGTCTGCCAGCGGGTCCAGGCGGCAGGCTCCAACCCCTGCCCGCCGGTGCTGGTGGGGGTTGGCCTGGGGGGCACCTTCGAGAAGGCGGCGCTCCTGGCCAAGTCCGCCCTGCTGCGGCCCCTGGGCCAGCCCCATCCGCGGCCAGACGTGGCGGCCCTGGAGGAGCGGCTGCTGGCCCGGATCAATGCCGAGGGCGCCGGGGTCCAGGGGCTGGGCGGCCGCACCACCGCCCTGGCCGTCCACCTGGAGATCTTTCCCACCCACATCGCCAGCCTGCCGGTGGCGGTGAACATCCAGTGCCATGCCCACCGGCACAAGGAGACGGTTCTCTAGCCATGTCCATGCTGCGCTACCAACCGCCGCTTTTGGCCTCCCTGCCGGAGGTCGCGGTACCCTTCGGACCTGAAGTGGCGGCCGGCCTGGCGGCTGGCGACTTCGTCCGCCTCACCGGCATTGTCTTCACCGGCCGGGACCAGACGCACCGCCGGCTGGTGGCGCTTCTGGACGCCGGCCAGCCGTTGCCGGTGGACCTGGCTGGCCAGCTTCTCTATTACGTCGGCCCCAGCCCGGCCCGGCCCGGCCGGGTGGTCGGCGCCGCCGGTCCCACCACCAGCTACCGGATGGACGCCTACACGCCCCGACTCCTGGCCTGCGGTCTGGCCGGCATGCTGGGCAAGGGCGCCCGGTCGGCGCCGGTGCGGCGGGCGATGCAGGAGCACGGCGCCGTCTATCTGGCCACCATCGGCGGCGCCGGGGCCTTTCTGGGTGCCTGCGTTAAGGCCTGTACGCTGGTGGCCTTCGCCGACGCCGGACCGGAGGCGATGCTCCGCCTGGAGGTGAAGGGGCTGCCGGCCGTGGTCATCAACGACCTGGCGGGCCGGGACTATTACGAGATGGTGCAAAAAGGCCTCAGGCCGACCGGCTGAGCCGATCGGCCTGAGAGGGATGGCGGGCGTGTGGGGTGGCCCACCGGGACATCGCCCGGAGGGCGGGCGCTCACGGATTGTTGCCGAGAACGTGCAGGCCCTTGAGCATCAGGAGGGCGGTGTTGAGCTGGGGATCCTTTTCCAGCTGCTTGCGGAACTCGGCGTCCTGGTCCTCGCCGGAGTTGTCGTTGTCGCCGTTGGGCTCTTCCACCGCTGGCTCCTCGCCGGCGCTCTCCTCGTCCTCCTCCCCCTGGCCGTTGGCGATGTGCCGCCGGAGGTCCTTCTCCCGCACCAGCCAGGCCTCCCGCTGCTTCTCCTTGTCGGCATCCAGCTTGGCGTAGGTGATGGTGGAAGGCACGATGATGTCCGGGACCACGCCCTTGGCCTGGATCGAGGTGCCGTTGGGCGTATAGTACCGGGCGGTGGTCAGCCTAAGTCCTGAGCCGTCGTCCATGGGGATGATGGTCTGCACCGAGCCCTTGCCGAAGGTCTGGGCGCCCAGGACCAGGGCGCGCTTGTGATCCCGCAGGGCGCCGGCCACGATCTCCGAGGCCGAGGCGGTGCCTTCGTTGACCAGGACCACCATGGGGAACGTGTACTCGTCACCGCCCCGGTGGGCCTTGAAGGTCATGTTCTGGTCCTTGATCCGGCCCTTGGTGGAGACGATGAGCCCGTCCTCCAGGAAAAGGTCCGAGACCTTGACCGCCTGGTCCAGAAGACCGCCCGGGTTGTTGCGCAGATCCAGAATCATGCCCTGGACCGCCTCCTTCTCCGCGTAAGTGTCCACCGCCTTCCTGAGATCCCGGGTGGTCTCGGACTGGAAGTTGCTGACCCGGACGTACAGGTAGCCCGGCTCCAGGTTGCGGCTGCGGACGCTGTGGATGGGGATCTCGTCCCGGACGATGGTGATCTCTTTGAGCTCGGTCCAGCCCTCCCGGTGCACCGAGATGGTCACCTCGGTGCCCTTGGGACCCCGCAGCCGCTTCACCGCCTCGGTGAGGCTCATGTCCTTGGTGAAGTCCTTTTCGATCTTCATGATCCGGTCACCGGCCTTGAGCCCTTTCTTGAAGGCCGGCGTGCCCTCGATGGGGGAGACCACGGTCAGGATGCCGTCCTTCATGGTGATCTCGATGCCGATGCCGGTGAATCGGCCCTTGGTCTCCATCTGGAGCTCTTTGAAGTCGTCCGGGGTCATGAAGGAGGAGTGGGGGTCAAGGGCGCCCAGCATGCCCTTGATGGCGCCGTCGACCACCTCCCGGGTGTCGACCTCCTCGACATAGGAGCGCTGGATGATGGACAGGACGTTGGAGAAGGTCTCCAGGTCCTTGTAGACGTCCTGGGTCTCGGCGGCGATCCGATCATGCTGGCCCCAGGCCAGCAGCAGAAGGGCAATGCCGGCCCCAAGGCCGGCAACAGCAAAGATCCGTGGCTTGGCCAAGCGAAAGCTCCTGGGCTTCATGGTCGATGTTTCCAAAAAGAGAGGGACTGCAGGGGAAAGGGCGTATCCGGGATCCTGTGGCCGCTTGGATCGGGCCGGTCAGGCAGGGTGCGACAGACAGCCAGCATCATTGACTAGGATTACCAGACAACCGGCCAAAAGACAAAAGGAAAAACGGCCTGCCATCCGCTGATGGCGCCTGGTCAGCGGGAATCGGCCCGCTTGACCCCCTTGACCGTCAGGCGGGCGTGATTGAGCCAGCGCATGGGGTCTTCGGGGGTCACCCCCTGGCGGATCTCGAAATGCAGGCCTTCGGCGGCCAGCTCCGGATCGTCGGCCAGAAAGCCCACCACCTCGCCGGTCTTGACCTCGTCCCCCACCTTTCTGGTGAGCCGGGCGGCCCGGGAGATCAGGCTGTAGAACTGCTGGCCGTGGTCGACGATGAGAAGGAGGCCATAGCCCTTGAGGGAATCGGCGTACACCACCCGGCCGCTGTAGACGGCCCGCACCTGGCTGCCGGGCGCCGCCTGGATGTCGATGCCGTTTTGCACCGTGCTGATGCCGTAGCGGCCTTCCTGGTGGCGGCCGTACTCGGTGATCACCGTGCCAGCCACCGGCGGCTCCAGGCGGCCCCGCTGGGCAGCAAAGCCGCTGCTGCCCTTGACCGGGGCTGGCGGCGCCTGGGCGGCGGTCTGCTCCCGCTGGCGCCGGCCATCCTCGGCCGCTGCCCGCCGCCGGGCCTCTTCTTCGGCGGCCA
>JBFMBH010000015.1:41892-46200 GCA_040755095.1 Thermodesulfobacteriota bacterium | reverse complement strand
GGGAGCTTGCCGCCGGCTTCGCGTGGCGGTTCGTCCTCATCGGCGCGCCCCTGTTCTTTCTCCTCAACTGGCTGCCCCGGCCCTGGGTTGAGGAGATCAACCTCCTGACCGCCCGGCTCACCGGTCTCAGCCTGGGGCTGCTGGGCCTCCAAGCGCTGGTCCGGGGCGTCGAGGTCAGCGCCCAGGGCTTCGCCGTCCGGATCATCACCGAATGCTCGGCAGCCTTCGTGGCGGTGCTTTTTGCCGCCTTTGTCGCGGCCTTCCCCGCGCCGTGGAAGAAGAGACTGGCCGGGCTCATGCTCGGCATCCCTTTTCTCTTCCTCCTCAACCAGGTACGCCTGCTCCTGGTATTCCTCACCGGGGTGCACCATCCCGAGCTGTTCGACCATGCCCATCTCTATTTCGGCCAGGTGGCCATGTTCCTGGCCGTGCTTCTGGCCGCCCTCCTGTGGCTGCGCTATGGCGTGGCCCTGACCTCCCTGGAGCGGATCGCCGGGTTTGCCGGCCGCTTCCTCCTCTTCTCCTTGCCTCCTTTTCTCCTGTGGCTCCTGGCCGACGAGCCTTTCGTCCGGCTCAATCTGCTGCTGGTGCAACTGGCTTTGGGCCAGTATGGGAGCGCCGTGGTCCTGCCGGAGCGCCTGGAGATCTTTCCCCACACCTTCACCAGCTACACCCTGGTGGTCTACATCGGCCTGGTCCTGGCCTGCCGGGGCGTCCCCTGGCAAGGCAAGCGACGTGCCCTGGTGCGAGGCCTGGCGGTGCTGGTGGCATGCCACTTCCTGTTCCGCCTGACCCAGGCCCTCTATTTCCAGGTCGGTCTCCGCGAGGCCCTTTCGCCCTTCGTGGCCCTGGTCATCATCAACCAGTGGGTGCTGCCCTTCGGGCTGTGGCTGTGGCTGGCACGAAGGGAGGTGTTCCGGCCGCCAGGCATTCCCCTCTGCCCGATCTGCGGCGCCGAGGACTGGCAGATCCGGGACCACATCCGGATCCGGCATCCCCGGCAATACGACACCAGCCCGGAGGTGCAGGCGCTTCTCGGCAGCCTGCCGCCGCCCCAGCCTCTGCCCCGGCGCTGAGTACAACCCGTGTTGCCAGACCCCAATGCCGATCAACCCCAGGACCTACCTCCGCCCCTGCCCCACCTGCTGCAGCCGCCGCCAGACGGCAGCGTCCCCGGCACCGATGCAGCCATCGTTGTCCAAGTCCGCGCTTGACAGGAAGCCGCTGTCGGGCCGGCAGCGCCCCATGGCCTCCTGGAGGACCTGGGCATCCGCCCGGTCCACCTGCCAGTCGCCGTTCAGGTCGGCCAGGCCCTGGGCGGTGACGAGCCGGGCCACCCGCTGCCATTGCCCGAGATCCCGCCGGTCCACCTTCCCGCTTCCGTCCAGATCCGCCTTCGGCATGTAGCCCGCCTGGCCAGCTGCGGTGCCCAGCGCCCCGGCAAGCCGCTCCCCGTCCACCGCCGTCACCAGGCCATCCCCGTCCAGGTCCCCGATTCTTTGCGCCTGGACGAAGCGGTACAAGCCGGCCCAGCGCTTCAGGTCCGATCGGCCCAGGCAGCCGTCCCGGTCGAGATCGCCGGCAGGCATGAATCCCTCGTCGGCCTGGCAACGGGAAAGGCCCTGTGCCAGGAGCGCCAGGTCGTCCAGGTCCAGGTCCTGATCCCGGTCCAGATCCCCGGGAACAGGCCGCGACGCGGGCCGACCCACCACCTGGATCCGGCGGCCCTGGCCGTTGCCATCATCGATCACCACCACCCGGATGGCGCCCTCGCCCGTGGCGTCCTCGGCCAGGAGAGCGCCGGCGAGATCGGCCACCGCGCCCATGGGGATGGGGTCGCCGTAGGAGCCGTCGTCCTGGGCTGCCAGGCATACCACCCCCTGGCTTGGCAGCACCAGAGCCAGGGAGGCCGCCGGCTGGAGCGCACCCGCAGCCAGGGCCGGAAGAAAGCGCGCCTCCATCCCGGGTGGCAGGAGGTCGCTTGCGGCCGGCAGAAGCCAGGAAGGCGGAAAGGGATTCTCCCCCAGGGACAAGATGTCGCTCACCGGGGAAAGGGGCAGCCGAATCTCGCCAGGGGCAACGGCGTTGCCGGCGACAGTCGTCCATTTCGGATCCGACTGCTCCTGGGCATAGACCTCCTCCTGGCTGCCCTGACCCCAGAAGATGTTGCCGGCCAGCACCCCCTGCCCCACCGGCTGGCCGGCGTACGCCGCTGGCCGCCAGTCGGTGGCGTAGACGCTGTCCCCGTAGCCGCTGGGCATGCCGGTGCCGCTGGCTTCATTGTCAAGGAACAGGCTGCCGGTGACGGTCAAGGCGGTTGCTGCGAAGGCATGCAAGGCACCACCTTTGCCCTGGCCGCCCCGGGGGTCCTGATCAGGAATCGGCACGGCCGGGGTCCGGCGATCCGGTTCGAAGCCGGCCCGGTTGTCCAGGAAGACGCAGGAACGGAACACGGCTTCGGCCCGGGAAAAATCCCCGAAGATGTATTCGCCGCCGCGCACCGCGGCGCCGCCATACCAGCGGGCGGTGTTGCCGGCCAGCCACGTCTCCTCCACGCTGCCCCGGACATTGAAGCCCAGGTAGAGCCCGCCGCCCTCGTTGGCGAAGTTGCCCAGGAAGGCGGCCTGGCGGACCGACAGGAAGAGCCGATGGCAATCGCTGTTGCCCATGACGTGCAGCCCGCCCCCCAGGGCGTCGTATCGGTGACCGACCCGGTTGCCGGCAAAGGTGGAGCGCTCCACCTCCACGGTCATGTCGAACGGCTCGCCGGCGCAGCTGTTGATGGCCGACACCGCCCCGCCATCCGCCTGCAAGGTCTCCTGGTCGGGATTGGCCTGGTTGTCCAGAAAGACGGTGTCGGTGATGGCCAGATCGGTGCTCAGCACACGCAGGGCGCCGGAGGAGGCCCAGGCGGTGTTCCCGGTGAAGCGGGAGTCGACCACCCTCACTTGGCGGCCGGAGCAGGCTCCGGCCTCACCCGTGTGCACGGCGCCGCCCTGGCGGGCACTGTTGCCCTCGAAGCGACTGCCGGCGATGAAGACATCGGCCTGGCGGCCGACAAAGACCGCGCCGCCGTGCCACCGGGCGCGGTTGCCAGTAAAGGTGCAGCCGGTGATCTCCAGACGGAAGGGCTGGCCGCCGGCCGCCACCTGGATGGCGCCGCCGCTGTCGCCCCGGGGGCCGTTCTCGCCCGTGTTGCCGGCGAAGACGCAGTCCTGGAAGCGGATCACCGAGCCGGCCGGCAGATCCGGCGCGATCCAGGCTGCCGCCAGGTGGTCGTTGCCCTGGCCGACGATATTCAGGCCCTGGAGGGTGAGCGAGCGCTCGATGCGGAAGGTGGGGGAGCGAAAGGCTCCGGCACCGTCGATGGTGACCGGTCCGGCGTGGCGGTCGAAATCGGGATCCGAGGCCAGGGGAGCCCGGATGGTGAGGCCGCTCCGGCCCCGGGTGTACACCCCCCAGCCCGGGGCGCTGTAGTCGCCGCTGCCGTAGGTGACGCCAGCCTCGGCTCCGTCCAGGACCAGGGTGTCGTTGTCCTGGAGGAGCCGATCCAGGCAGTCCTGGAGGGTGCCATGGTGGCGGGCCCCGGCCTCCGAGAGCGACGGCCAGACCCCGACGCTGCACAGCGACTGCCCGGCGAGCTTTTCGAAATACCAGGTGGCCGCTCGGCCGTCGGCAGCCCCGGACAGGAAACCAAGGGCGAGGAGGCCGCAAAGCAGGCGGGGCATGGGAACAACGAAGCCGCGATCGCGGCTGGGGCCGCCGCCGGGCGGCCTACGCGACGATGTCGGCGTCCTGCATGACCTGGGTCCAGAACGGCAGCCACAGGGCCTTGATCCGGTTCTCGCCCTGGACCCGGTAGATGACGTCCGGAAAGGCGGGCTTGTTGCGGGTGTCGATCTCGATCACCTCCCGCCGCTCTCCCCATTTCTCGTAAGTCTTGCCGATCTCTGGAAGCTGCATGGCGTGGCCGCTGGCTTTCTGAGGGTATCCATGATCCGGGGCGACTTTTCTCCTGCCTGTCCCGGGGTCGCAGGCAAGGCCCTGCGCCTCGCCAGTGGACCCATGAAACCACCCCGGGATGAGGATTGGGTTAAGGCCCGGTGAATTTTTGCTTTCAGCCGCCGTGGTGGCCAGCTCTGTAATCGTCCCGTAACCGAGCCGTAACCCGGCCCTTACACGGATGATGCACAGTGCGGGCAGAAACGGCCGGTGCCTGCCGGCCGCCGCCCCAGGCGGGGGGGCCCCCCCCCCCCGAGGCCCCCCCCCCCCCCCCCCCCCCCCCCCGGGGCCCCCCCCCCCCCACCC